>NZ_JBDPMC010000004.1:0-186168 GCF_039871625.1 Micromonospora sp. B11E3
GGAGTCGCCAAACGGACGTGGAGCCGACCGTAAGACCCCGCTCGCGGGGCAGGTGGCCGTGAAACGTCAACCCGGCACCGCCCCAGCAGGTCAGACCGGGACCGTCCCACCGCAAGGCAGGACTACCAATCACATGCTCACCAGAGCGCACTGATAGGTAACGGTTCCTTGCACCTTCCACGGCCAGGTCCGATTTCCGCGAGCCGGGCGGGTGGCCGACGGGGCACCATCGGTGCCGTGGAGTTGGACTTCGAGCGCTGCTACCGGGCCGTCGACAGCCGCGACCAGCGGTTCGACGGGTGGTTCTACACGGGCGTCACGTCGACGGGGATCTACTGCCGGCCGTCCTGCCCGGCGACCACCCCGAAGCGGCAGAACGTCCGGTTCTTCCCGTCCGCCGCGGCGGCGCAGGGGGCGGGGCTGCGCGCCTGCCGCCGCTGTCGCCCGGACGCCGCCCCGGGCTCGCCTGAGTGGGACGTCCGGGCGGACACCGTGGGCCGGGCCATGCGGCTGATCGCCGACGGGGTGGTCGACCGGCACGGCGTACCCGGGCTGGCCGCCCGCCTCGGCTACACCGAGCGGCACCTGCACCGGCTGCTGCGCGCCGAGCTGGGTGCCGGGCCGCTCGCGCTGGCCCGGGCGCAGCGCGCGCAGACCGCCCGGATCCTGATCGAGACGACCGGGCTCGGGATGGCCGAGATCGCGTTCGCGGCCGGGTTCGGCAGCGTGCGGCAGTTCAACGACACGATCCGGGAGGTCTACGCCACCGCCCCTTCGGAGCTGCGGGCCGCCCGGGGACGACAGCCGGCGGCCGGTGGGGCCGGCACGATCACGCTGCGGCTGGCGTACCGGCCGCCGCTGCACGCGGGGGCGCTGCTGGACTTCCTCGCGCTGCGGGCGCTGCCCGGCGTGGAGGAGGTGCGCGACGGGACGTACCGGCGGGGGTTGCGGCTGCCGCACGGCGCAGCCGAGGTGGCGCTGACCCCGGCGGACGGGCACGTGGCGGCGACCCTGCGGCTGGCTGACATGCGCGACCTGGCGCCGGCGGTGGCCCGCTGCCGCCGGCTGCTCGACCTCGACGCCGACCCGGCCGCCGTCGACGACGCCCTGGCCGCCGACCCCGCCCTCGCCCCGCTGGTGGCCGCCGAGCCCGGGGTGCGCGTCCCGCGCGCCGTCGACGGCTTCGAGATGGCCGTCCGCGCCGTCGTGGGCCAGCAGGTCTCGGTACGCGCGGCGCGCACCACCCTCGCCCGCCTCCTGACCGCCACCACCCCCCTCACCAGCGTCGATCATGGAGTTGACGGCCGGATCGATCTCCGAAACGGCGGTCAACCCCATGATCAACCCGGGTTCCGGGGCGGGCTGCGGGGGTTTCCCACCGCCGAGGAGGTGGGTCTGGTCGGGGACGACGCGTTCGGGATGCCCGCGGGGCGGCGGGAGACGATCCGGGCGGTGGCGCGCGGGGTCGCCGACGGGTCGCTGGACCTCGATCCCGGCGGGGACCGGGCGGAGAGCCTGCGGCGACTGCTGGCGGTGCCGGGAATCGGGGCGTGGACGGCCGGCTACGTGGCCATGCGCGCCCTCGGCGACCCCGACGTCTTCCTCCCCACCGACCTGGCCGTACGGCGGGGCGCGACCGCCCTCGGCCTGCCCGACGACCCGAGGGCCCTCGACGCGTACGCGCGCCGCTGGCGCCCCTGGCGCTCGTACGCCGTCATCCGGCTGTGGCGAGCGGCATGACAGTCCGCTGCGAAGAGCACACGGCCACCCGACACCGAAGAACACACGGCACCCGACACCGGAGAGCAGCATGAACAGCATCGACACCCCCCTCGACGGCGCCGTCGTCGACACGCCCGCCGGGCCGCTGAGCATCCTGACCGGTCCCGGCGGGGCGGTCCGGGCGGCCGGCTTCACCCCCGGGCCGGAGTCACTCGTGCCGCTGGTGCACCCGGCCCTGCGCGGCCCGGTGCGGCACCGGGCGGACCTCGGGCCCGTGACCGCGGCCGTCGCCGCGTACCTCGACGGCGAGCTGACCGCGATCGACGCGGTGCCCGTCGAGCAGCACACCGGGGGCGCGTTCATGGCGCACGCGTGGCGGGTGCTGCGGGAGGTGGAGCCCGGCCGGCCGGTGACGTACACCGGGTACGCCGAGCTGGCGGGCCGGCCGGCGGCCGTACGCGCCGCCGCGGCGGCCTGCGCCCGCAACGCCGCGGCCCTCTTCGTGCCCTGCCACCGGGTGCTGCGCACCGACGGCGGCCTCGGCGGCTACCGCTGGGGGCTGGACGTGAAGCGGTGGCTCCTCGCCCACGAGGCGGCCCCCGGACGGTAGCGAGGGACGCCGTGCCGGGATCGTGGCGGGCCAACGCAGGTCGCGGCGGCCGGCGGGGGCGTCGCCAGGCGGCCAGCCGGCGGGGCACCGGACACGCTGGATAAGCCGTGGCCCGTCGCGGGGCGGCTGCCTACGATCGACCGATGACCGACACGGCGAGGACGGCCCGCGCCGGCGTCCCCGAGCGTCCCACGCTGGACGGGCTCGAGGAGACCTGGGCGCGCCGCTGGCAGGAGGAGGGCACGTACGCGTTCGACCGCTCGAAGCAGCGCTCGGACGTGTACGCGATCGACACCCCGCCGCCGACCGTATCGGGCGAGCTGCACATGGGGCACGTCTTCTCGTACACCCACACCGACACTGTGGCCCGGTTCCAGCGGATGCGGGGGCGGACGGTCTTCTACCCGATGGGCTGGGACGACAACGGCCTGCCCACCGAGCGCCGGGTGCAGAACGTGTACGGGGTGCGCTGCGACCCGTCGCTGCCGTACGACCCGGGCTGGCGGGCGCCGGACGCGCCCGTGGACGACGAGGCCCGGAAGAACCCGACACCGATCTCCCGACGCAACTTCGTGGAGCTGTGCGAGACGCTGACCGCCGCCGACGAGCGGGCGTTCGAGGCGCTGTGGCGGCGGCTCGGGCTGTCGGTGGACTGGCCGCTGACGTACACGACGATCGACCGCCGGGCCCGGGCCGCCTCGCAGCGGGCGTTCCTGCGCAACCTGGCGCGGGGCGAGGCGTACCAGGCGGAGGCGCCGACGCTGTGGGACGTCGGGTTCGCCACGGCCGTCGCCCAGGCGGAACTGGAGGACCGGGAGCGGCCGGGGGCGTACCACCGGCTGCGGTTCGCCGGCCCGGGCGGCCGGGAGGTGCTGATCGACACCACCCGCCCGGAGCTGCTGCCGGCCTGCGTGGCGCTGGTCTGCCACCCCGACGACGAGCGGTTCGCGGACCTGGTCGGCGCGGCTGTGCGTACCCCGGTGTTCGGGGTCGAGGTGCCGGTGCGCGCGCACCCGCTGGCGGACCCGGCCAAGGGCACGGGCATCGCGATGGTGTGCACGTTCGGCGACCTGACCGACGTGACCTGGTGGCGGGAGCTGGCCCTGGAGACCCGGGCGGTGATCGGCCGGGACGGGCGGCTGCTGCCGGTGCCGCCGGCCGGCGTGCCGGCGGAGCCGTACGCGGCGCTGGCGGGGCAGACCGTGGCCGGCGCCCGGCGGACGATCGTCGAGCTGCTGGCCGACGCCGGCGGCCTGGTCGGCGAGCCGCGCCCCATCACCCACCCGGTCAAGTTCTACGAGAAGGGCGACCGGCCGCTGGAGATCGTCACCACCCGGCAGTGGTACCTGCGCAACGGCGGCCGGGACGCCGCCCTGCGCGGCGAGCTGCTGGCCCGGGGCGGTGAGCTGCGCTGGGTGCCGGAGCACATGCGGCACCGCTACGAGCACTGGGTGGCCGGCCTGACGGGTGACTGGCTGGTCAGCCGGCAGCGCTTCTTCGGCGTGCCGGTGCCGGTGTGGTACCGGCTCGACGACACTGGCGAGCCGGACCTCACCCACCCTCTCACACCCGACGAGGCGGCGCTGCCGGTCGACCCGTCGAGCGAGCCGCCGCCCGGGTACGAGGAGGCCCTGCGGGGCCGGCCGGGCGGCTTCGTCGGCGACCCGGACGTGCTGGACACCTGGGCCACGTCGTCGCTGACCCCGCAGATCGTGGGCGGCTGGGCGGACGACGAGGACCTGTTCCGCCGGATCTTCCCGATGGACCTGCGCCCGCAGGGCCACGACATCATCCGCACCTGGCTCTTCTCCACGGTGGTCCGGTCGCACCTGGAGCACGGGGTGCTGCCCTGGCGGGACGTCGTGCTCTCCGGCTGGATCCTCGACCCGGACCGCAAGAAGATGTCCAAGTCCAAGGGAAACGTCACCACCCCGATGGGGCTGCTGGAGCAGCACGGCTCGGACGCGGTGCGGTACTGGGCGGCCAACGGGCGGCCCGGGATGGACCTGGCGTTCGACCCGGCGCAGATCAGGGTCGGCCGGCGGCTCGCCACGAAGCTGCTCAACGCGTCGAGGTTCGCCCTCGGGCTGGGCGCCGCCGACGCGCTGCGCGCCCCGTGCGACAACTCCAGCTCGGCGCGTCTGACGCCGCGCCGCGACCTGGAGCTGTCGGCCACCGAGCCGCTGGACGCCGCGATGCTCGCGGAGCTGTCCGGCGTGGTCGCCGCCGCGACCGCCGCCTTCGAGGCGTACGACCACACGGCGGCGTTGCAGGCCACGGAGGCGTTCTTCTGGCGGTTCTGCGACGACTACATCGAGCTGGTGAAGGAGCGCGCCTACGGCTCCGGGCCGGGGGCCGACTCGGCCCGGGCGGCGCTGGCCGCCGCGCTGTCGGTGCAGCTGCGGCTGTTCGCCCCGGTGCTGCCGTTCGCGACCGAGGAGGTGTGGTCCTGGTGGCGGTACGGCTCGGTGCACCGCTCCCCCTGGCCCACCACGTACGAGGTGGGGCGGGCGGTGCGCGGCGAGGGCGACCCGGAGCTGCTGCGGCTGGCCGGCGACGCGCTGAGCCAGGTGCGGCGGGCCAAGTCGGAGCGAAAGCTGTCGATGAGGGCCGAGGTGCCGCTCGCGGAGGCGCTCGGCCCGGCGGCCCTGCTCGACCGGCTCACGCTCGTGGCGGACGACCTGCGCGCCGCCGGCCGGATCGGCAAACTCGACCTGCTGCCGGACCGCACGCCGGAGCTGGTGATCGCCTGCGCCTTCTGAGCGAACGCCCACCTCCGCGCCGCCCCGCGGTCGTCGGGCCCGCCCGGTGTCGGCGTCGGTCACGGCGGAATGAGCCGCCACCACGGGCCGCCGCCGCGCCGGGAGCGCTCACCAGCCGCGCAGCATCCGCACGCCGAGCAGCACCATGGCCCCCAGCCTGCCGGGCACGATCCGAGCGGGTCCATCCGGCCAGCCCTACCTTTCCCGCTGGGTCGGCCCGCCCGCGGCGACCGCCGCCTCGGAAGATCGTGACGGTAGGGTTTTGATAGGCCGACGGACCGTGACGGCGGGCGCGGTTGACGGAAGAATGGGCGCCATGTCTTCCGCCCTGTCGCGCCGCCGCGTGGTCGCCGTCGTCGCCGCCGTCCTCGCCCTCGGCGTCGCCGCCGGCCTGATGTGGTTCAAGCCGTGGACGTACGTCACCGACACCGAGGTCGACGAGCCCCTGTCGACGATCGCCACGGCGCCGTCCTCCCCCGCGACACCCGGCGCCTCGGCCGCCCCGAGCCCGACCGGACCGAGCCTGGTCAGCCAGGGCGAGTTCGTCAGCCAGGAGTTCGACACGTCGGGCACCGCCCGGATCGTCCGGGGGGTCGACGGTCGGTACCGGTTGGAGCTGGTCGGGCTGGACACCACCAACGGGCCGGACCTGCGGGTCTGGCTCACCGACCAGCCGGTCCGCCCGGGGCCGGGGTCGCGGGGCTTCGACGACGGCCGCTGGGTCGAGGTGGGCCGACTCAAGGGCAACCTCGGCAACCAGGCGTACGACATCCCGGCCGGCACCGACCTCACCGGCCTGACCAGCGTCTCGCTCTGGTGCAAGCGCTTCACGATCTCCTTCGGCGCCGCGCCGCTGCGCGCCGCCGCGTAGCCCGTCGCGCCCACCGTTCACGGTACGGGGAGTGGCGGTCTCGACCGATCGCCGGTCGGCTGCGAAACTGTGTGGCGGCCAGTGAGTGGGGGGTGCGATGAGCAACGGGTGGGTGCTGCCCGACGAGGTGCTGCGGGACGCGCCGGCGTACACGCCGCGTCCCGGGGAGCTGGCCGATCTCGGACTGCTGCTCAGCGGGGCGTACGCGCCGCTCACCGGCTTCATGACCCGGGCTGACCTGACCTCGCTCACCCGTCGCGGGCGGCTCGCCGACGGCACGCCGTGGCCGGTGCCGGTGGCCCTCCAGGTGCCCGCCGGGCTCGCGGACGGCCTGCACCCGGCCGACCCGCTGCGCCGGACGCTGGTGCTCACCGACGGCGAGGGCGCGCCGGTCGCCGCGCTGGAGGTCACCGACGTCTGGGCGGCCCGCGAGGGCGTCGCCGGGATCGGTGGCCCGGTGCGCCGGCTCGGCGACGGCGGGCACGGCCCGTTCCAGCGGTTGCGCCGCAGCCCGGAGGAGGTGCGGGCGCTGCTGCCCCCGGGGCGGGTGCTCGGGGTTGTCGCCGACCGGCCGTTGCACCGGCCGCAGCTCGCCCAGATCGCCCACGCCGCCCGTACCCTGAACGCGCACCTGCTGGTCATGATCCCGGTCGGCGAGGGGGTGATCAACGGGCTGCCCCCCGAGGCGCTGGTCCGGGCGGTCTTCGCCGCCCGGGACCGGATGCCCCCGGCGACGCTGGTCGCGGTGCCGCTGTCCCGGCGCCGCGACGAGATCAGCGACGCCCTGCTCCAGGCCCGGGTGGCCGCCGCGTACGGGGTGACCCACCTGCTCTCCACCCGCGAGGTGCTCTCCGGAGCCGGGCTGCGGGTGCTGGTCCCCCGCGAGCTGGCCTACGACAACCGGGACGGGCAGTGGCGCTGGCGGGAGGACATCCCGCCGCGCAACCGGCGGCTGGCGCTGAGCCAGGCGGAGATCGACGACCTGCTCGACCGGGGCTTCCCGCTGCCGGAGTGGCACACCCCGCCGGCCGTGGCCAAGGAGCTGAGCAGGGCCCGTCCGCCCCGGCGGCACCGGGGCCTGGTGGTGTTCATGACCGGTTTCTCCGGCTCCGGCAAGTCCACGATCGCCCGGGGCCTGGCCGACGTGCTGCGTGAGGGCGGCGACCGGACGGTGACGCTGCTCGACGGCGACGTGGTGCGGCGGGAGCTCTCCGCCGGGCTGGGCTTCAGCAAGGCCGACCGGGACCTGAACGTCCGCCGGATCGGCTGGGTCGCCGCCGAGATCGCGCGGCACCGGGGGGTGGGCATCTGCTGCCCGATCGCCCCGTACGCGCAGGCACGGGCGACCGCCCGGGAGATGGCGCAGGCGGCCGGGGCCGGGTTCGTGCTGGTGCACGTGGCGACCCCGATCGAGGTCTGCGAGCAGCGCGACCGCAAGGGCCTGTACGCCCGCGCCCGGGCCGGCCTGCTCACCGGGATGACCGGCGTGGACGACCCGTACGAGGAGCCGACCGACGCCGACGTGGTGGTGGACACGACCGCCCTGACCATCGAGGAGGCGGTGCAGGCGGTGATGCACCACCTGACCGAGACCGGCTGGGTGGAGCCCCGCCTCCAGTCCACCTGATCCCGCCGCCGCTTCGGGTCCGGCCGGGCCGGCTGCTCCTGTCGCCATGGCCGGGCCGTGCTTCCATACGGCCAACGCGCGCGCTAGTGTTCGCTTCTGTTGGAACACGTTCGATCGCGTGCGAGGTGCGCGGAGGAAGCCGGAGGTGCGGCGGGGTGCTCGCGCGGCAGCGGCAGGCGGCCATCCTGGAGCGCGTCCGGGCGGCCGGCGGCGTACGGGTGACCGAGCTGGCCGCCGAGTTCGGCGTCTCCGACATGACCATCCGGCGCGACCTGGAGGCGCTGCACGAGCGCGGCCTGCTCGCCAAGGTGCACGGCGGCGCGACGGTGGCCGGGGCCGGCTCGGCCGACGAGCCGGGCTTCCGCGCGAAGTCGGTGCGCCAGCTGCCGGAGAAGGCCGCCATCGCCGCCCACGCCGCCGGCCTGGTCCGGCCGGGTGCGGCGGTCGCGCTCTCCGCCGGCACCACGACGGCCGAGCTGGCCCGCCGGCTGGTCGACGTGCCGGGGTTGACCGTGGTGACCAACTCGCTGCCGGTGGCCGAGATCCTGCACGCCGGCGGCCGACCGGACCAGACGGTGGTGCTGACCGGCGGGGTGCGGACGCCGTCCGACGCGCTGGTCGGGCCGCTGGCGGTCGCGGCGATCCGGTCGCTGCACCTGGACCTGCTCTTCCTCGGCGTGCACGGGATCGGCGAGCGGGCGGGCTTCACCACGCCCAACCTGTTGGAGGCGGAGACCGACCGGGCCCTGGTGGCCGCCGCCGACCGGCTGGTCGTGCTCGCCGACCACACCAAGTGGGGCACGGTCGGCCTCTGTTCGATCGTCGCGCTGGCCGCGGCCGACGTGCTGGTCACCGACGACCGGCTGGCGCCGGAGGGCCGGCGGGTGCTGGGCGAGCAGGTCGGCGAGCTGGTGCTCGTGGGGTCGGAGCCGGGTGGGCGCCCGGCCGGGGAGGAGACGGCGGAGTGAGGCGTACGGCGATCGAGTTGGCCGACGGCCGGGAGCTGATCTACTTCGACGAGCGGGACGACGCGGTCCGCGACCAGCCGGACCGGCGGGAGCTTCCGCCGCCGCCCCGCGCGTCGCAGCTGCGGTACGACCCGCTGACCGACGAGTGGGTCGCGCTCGCCGTGCACCGGCAGACCCGCACCTTCCTGCCGCCGGCCGACCAGTGCCCGCTGTGCCCGTCCCGGGATGACCTGCTCAGCGAGATCCCGGCGCCCGACTACGACGTCGCCGTCTTCGAGAACCGGTTCCCGGCCTTCAGCGGGCGGGTCGGCGAGGAGCCGGCGGAGATCACCCCGTTCACCCCGGTCCGGCCCGGCCAGGGCCGGTGCGAGGTGGTCTGCTTCACCGACGACCACGACGCCTCGTTCGCGGGCCTCCCGCCGCGCCGGGTCCGCACGGTGCTCGACGCCCTCGCCGACCGGACGGCCGCGCTGGGCGAGCTGCCCGGGGTGGAGCAGGTGTTCTGCTTCGAGAACCGGGGCGTGGAGATCGGGGTGACCCTGCACCACCCGCACGGGCAGATCTACGCGTACCCCTTCGTCACGCCGCGGACCCGGGCGATGCTCGGCGCGGCCCGCCGGCACGCCGAGCGCACCGGGGGCGGCAACCTCTACGCCGACGTGCTCGCCGCCGAACGCGCCGCCGGGACGCGCGTGGTGGTCGCCAACGAGCACTGGACGGCGTACGTGCCGGCGGCGGCCCGGTGGCCGTTCGAGGTGCACGTCGCCCCGCACCGGCCGGTACCGGACCTCCCGGGGCTGACCGACGAGGAGCGGGACGCCTTCGGCCCGCTCTACCTGGACCTGCTGCGCCGCTTCGACGGGCTGTTCGACCTGCCGATGCCGTACATCGCGGCCTGGCACCAGGCCCCCGTACGCGTCGAGCGCGAGCTGGCGCACCTGCACCTGCAGCTGTTCAGCATCCGGCGCGCCCGGGACAAGCTGAAGTACCTGGCCGGCGCGGAGTCCGGGATGGGCACGTTCATCAGCGACGTCGCCCCCGAGCACGCCGCCGAACTCCTGCGCGCCGCCTGAACGGAAGGGCCCCTGTCGCCACCCGTGGGCAGCAGCCCACACGGGGCGCGGGGGGCCCGGGACAGGGCCCCCCGCAGGGAAGGGACGGCCGGCTGCGTGCGACAGCCGGGAAGGTCGGCTGATCCGCACCCGCGCCGCGGGGCGATCCCGGCCTTCCTGGACGCGACTGGCACCACGTCCACCCAGCTCAACGAGCTACGTCACCCAGGGTGACGCCGGTACGAGACCGCCCTGGACTCCGGCCGGCTCGGCATCGCCGCCGGCGACGGAGCCCGATCCGCCGTACCACACCATGAAGCCGGCCGGCGACCGAGCCCGCCGGCCGTACCGGACGACGGAGCCGGTCCGCCGTACCGGACGACGGAGCCCGCCGGCGCGGAGGCCGGCGGGCTCGGTCGGTGTCGCGGTGGATCAGGCGCCGAGCTTGCGCGCCAGGTTCTCGTCCAGCGCGTTCATGAACTCGTCGGTGGTCAGCCACGGGGCGTCGCGCGAGATGAGCAGCGCGAGGTCCTTGGTCATCTGGCCGCCCTCGACGGTGTCGATGATGACCTGCTCCAGCGTGTTGGCGAACTCGGTGACCGCCGGGGTGCCGTCGAGCTTGCCACGGTGGGCCAGGCCCCGCGTCCAGGCGTAGATCGAGGCGATCGGGTTGGTCGAGGTCTTCTCGCCCTTCTGCCACTGCCGGTAGTGCCGGGTGACGGTGCCGTGCGCGGCCTCCGCCTCGACGGTACGGCCGTCCGGGGTCATCAGGACCGAGGTCATCAGGCCGAGCGAGCCGAAGCCCTGCGCGACGGTGTCGGACTGCACGTCACCGTCGTAGTTCTTGCAGGCCCAGACGAAGCCGCCCTCCCACTTGAGCGCGGCGGCGACCATGTCGTCGATCAGCCGGTGCTCGTAGCTGATGCCGGCCGCCTCGAACTCCGCCTTGAACTCGTTCTCGTAGACCTCGGCGAAGATGTCCTTGAACCGGCCGTCGTACGCCTTGAGGATGGTGTTCTTCGTCGACAGGTACACCGGGTAGCCGCGGTTCAGGCCGTAGCGCATGGAGGCGCGGGCGAAGTCGCGGATGGAGTCGTCGAAGTTGTACATGCCCATGGCGACGCCGCCGCCGGGGAACTTGGCGACCTCCATCTCCACCGGCGCGGAGCCGTCGGCGGGGGTGTAGGTGATGGTCACCGTGCCCGGACCGGGGACGACGAAGTCGGTGGCCTTGTACTGGTCGCCGTGGGCGTGACGGCCGATGACGATCGGCTTGGTCCAGCCCGGCACCAGCCGCGGCACGTTGGACATGATGATCGGCTCACGGAAGACGACGCCACCGAGGATGTTGCGAATGGTGCCGTTCGGCGACCGCCACATCTTCTTCAGGCCGAACTCCTCCACCCGGGCCTCGTCCGGGGTGATGGTGGCGCACTTGACGCCGACGCCGTGCTCCTTGATGGCGTTGGCGGCGTCGATGGTGACCTGGTCGTCGGTCTCGTCGCGGTACTGGATCGACAGGTCGTAGTAGTGCAGGTCGACGTCGAGGTAGGGCAGGATCAGCTGCTCCCGGATCTGCTTCCAGATGATCCGGGTCATCTCGTCGCCGTCGAGCTCCACGACCGGGTTGTTTACCTTGATCTTCGCCATCGGCCGGCGCTCCTCTCGGGGGACACGTGCTCAAGCAGTACGAGCGTACTGGAAACCGGACGGCGCCCCCCAGCCGGCCTGGCGTCGGCGGCGGGAACCGGGGTACGCGGCGCGGTGGACCCCTGGCGCCATCGGCCGATGCCACTGAGCCGCACCCTCGGGTCTATCACGGTTCAGGGGGCCTCGCCCGGGGCGTGCACCCACTGCACCAGTTGGAGGATCACCCCGTTCGGGTCGGTGACCTGGAAGAATCGCTCCCCCCAGGGCTCGGTCTGGAGCGGAGTCGTGACCGGCACGCCGGCGGCCTGGATCCGGGCGTACTCGGCGTCGATGTCGTCCACCACGAAGGCGACGATCAGGCCCTGGGCCCGCTGCTGCTTCAGACTCTCCGGCTGGAGGCTGGCCAACCCGGTACGCAGGAAGATCAGGTTGAAGCCGACCCCCTCGCGGGCCAGCGAGACGAATCCGTCGGCCGCCATCTCCTGCCGGAAGCCGAAGTGCCGCTGGACGAACGCGGCCGAGGCCGCCGGGTCGTCGACGTTGAGCGAGATGGCCGCTGCGGTGATCTGCACGTGGACTCCCTGGGATGGGGCGGATTACTTCGTACGCTGTACATAGTACTGCGTACGGAGTTTTGGCCTGAGAGGATCAGGGGGTGCCCAATCACCGCAGCGGAGCCGGCGACCCGGCGCGCACCCTGCGACTGCTCTGGCGGCAACCCGACGAGAGCCCGCGCCGGGGTCCACGCCAGGGCCGGTCGCTGGACGAGATCGTCACGGCCGCGATCGAGCTGGCGGACACCGACGGGCTGGACGCGGTGACCATGCGGGCGGTCGCCCAGGCCGTCGGGGTGGCGGCGATGACCCTCTACACGTACGTGCCGGGCAAGGCCGAGCTGCTCGACCTGATGCTGGACGCGAGCTACGCCCGGATGCCCCGGCCGGACCGCTCCGGCGAGCCGTGGCGGGTGCGGGTGGCGGCGCTCGCGCAGGACAACCGGGAACTGTTCACCGCCCATCCCTGGGCCGCCGAGGTCGCCACCGGTCGGCCGCCGCTGGGCCCGGGCATGATGGCCAAGTACGAGTACGAGCTGCGCGCCTTCGACGGCACCGGCCTGGAGGACGTGCAGCGGGATGCGGCGTTGACCTACGTCCTCGACTTCGTCCGGGCCTCGGCCCGCTCGGCGACCGAGGTACGGCTCGCGCAGCGGGAGAGCGCGTGGAGCGATGAGCAGTGGTGGGCGGCGAACGCCCCACTGCTCGCCCGCGTCCTCGACGAGCAGCGGTACCCGACCGCCGTCCGGGTCGGCGCCGCGGCGGGGGCCGCGCAGCACGCCGCGTACAGCCCGGAGCACGCGTACGAGTTCGGACTGGCCCGGATCCTCGACGGCCTGGGCGTCCTGATCGACGGGGTGCGCAGCGGCCGGAGCCGCTCCACCGCGGCCACGGCTGACCCCGGCGCGGAGCAGAGCGACTGATCCCGGCCCGGACCGGCCCGGCTGACCCCGGTCAGGACAGGAAAGCGCCCCGCGACCGGCGGCCGCGGGGCGCTCCGGATGGCTGGGATCACAGGTTGGCGACGTCGCCCTGCTTGGCGCGGACGGCCTCGGCCGCCTCCTTGAGCGCGGCGATCTCGTCGGCGTCCAGGTCGGTCTCGACGACCCGCCGCACGCCCTCGCGGCCGATCTCGGCCTCGACGCCCAGGTAGACGCCGGCGATGCCGTACTCGCCGTCGACCCAGGCGCAGACCGGCATGACCTCGCCCGAGTCCTCCGCGACGGCCTTGGCCATCCGGGCGGCGGCGGCCGACGGGGCGTAGTACGCCGAGCCGGTCTTCAGCAGGGCCACCACCTCGGCGCCACCGTTGCGGGTCTTGACGACCAGCTCCTCGATCTGCTCGGCCGGCATCACCTCGCGCAGCGGCTTGCCGTCGACGGTGCTGCGCGACGGCACCGGCACCATGGTGTCGCCGTGCGAGCCGAGGGTCAGCGTCTTCACCGACTTCACCGGTACGCCCAGCGCCTCGGCGACGAAGTTGGTGAACCGGGCGGTGTCCAGCATGCCGGCCTGGCCGAGCACCCGGTTCTTCGGGAACTGGGTGGCGAGCTGGGCGAGCGCGGTCATCTCGTCGAGCGGGTTCGACACGACGATGACGACGGCGTTCGGGGCGTACTTGGCGACGTTCTCGGAGACCTGACGGACGATCTTGGCGTTCGTCTCCAGCAGGTCCATCCGGCTCATGCCCGGCTTGCGCGGCAGGCCCGCGGTGATCACCACGACGTCCGAGCCCTCGATGGCCTCGTAGCCCTCGCCGTTCGGGCCGGTGGTGACGCCGACGAGCTTGGTCTCGAAGCCCTCGATCGCGCGCGACTGGTTGAGGTCCAGCGCGAGACCGGCCGGCTTGCCCTCCACGATGTCGGTGATCACGACGGTGTCGAAGACGTCGTACTCGGCCAGGCGCTGCGCGGTGGTGGAGCCGTAGAAGCCGGCCCCGACGACAGTGACCTTCTTACCCATGGTCGTCCCACTCCCCTGCTACCAGTCGGTTTTCCGGACCGTATCAGTCATCCTGGCACCGATCAGGCCAGGGGCGGCGGCCAACGGCCGGATGGGGCGAAGGTCACGGCCCGTCCAGGTTCGGCCGCGGTCGGCTCGGTGGCGGCGTCCTCGGACACCTCCATGGCGGCGACATCGCAGCGTCCGAGGCAGCCGGACACCCCCATATCGGCGACATCGCGCCCCGCCTGCGCCGGCGGCATCGCGGCCCGCGCGACCTCAGCCGCGCTCGGCGCGCTCGACCACGTTGGTGAGCAGCATGGCCCGGGTCATCGGGCCGACGCCGCCGGGCATCGGTACGAGCTTGCCGGCCACCTCGGCGACCTCCGGGTCGACGTCGCCCGTGTAGCGGCCCTTGCCGTCCGCGCCGACCACCCGGGTGATGCCCACGTCGACCACCACCGCGCCCGGGGTGATCATCTCGGCGGTGAGCAGGCCCGGCACCCCGGCGGCGACGATGACGATGTCGGCGGCCCGGGTGTGCGCGGCGAGGTCGAGCGTGCCGGTGTGGCACAGGGTCACGGTGGCGTTCTCGCTGCGCCGGGTGAGCAGCAGGCCGAGCGGGCGGCCCACCGTGTTGCCCCGGCCGACCACCGCGACCTTGGCGCCGCGCAGCGCCACGTCGTGCCGGCGGAGCAGCTCGACGATGCCGCGCGGGGTGCACGGCAGCGGCGCGTCGTAGCCGAGGACGAGCCGGCCGAGGTTGACCGGGTGCAGGCCGTCGGCGTCCTTGTCGGGGTCGATCGCCTCCAGCGTCCGCTGGGTGTCCAGGTGACCGGGCAGCGGCAGCTGGACGATGTAACCGTGGCAGGCCGGGTCGGCGTTCAGGTCGGCGAGCACGTCGTCGAGCTGCTGCTGGGTGGCGTCGTCGGGCAGTTCGCGGCGGATCGAGGCGATGCCCACCTCTTCGCAGTCGCGGTGCTTGCCGTTGACGTACGCCTGGGAGCCGGGGTCGGCCCCGACCAGGACGGTGCCCAGTCCGGGGATCGTGCCGCGCTCCGCCAGTGCCTTGACGCGTACCCGCAGCTCGTCCTTGATCTCCGCCGCGGTCGCCTTGCCGTCCAGGATCGTCGCCGTCACGCCCAGATCGTCTCACGGCCGGGGCGCGCCGTTCCGCGGACCCGTGTCCCGGCGCCCGACCCGAACCGGCCGGGCCGACCGGACGGGCGCCACCGGGCCGTAACGATCCGTCACGTGGCATTAGTCACGGGGGGCAATTCGGGCCATATATCAGGATCGGGCGCCGAGTCCGGGAACGCCCTGGACCCGGCGAGCGGTCGACATCGGGACGGGCGGCGCGGGACGCCGCCGGGCATGTCCTGGCTGACAAGGCGTACAGCTCGAAGGCCATCCGTGCTCACCTACGCCGCGGCGGCATGAAGGCCACGATCTGGATCAAGGCCGATCAGGCGGCCAACCGCCGCAAGAAGGGATCTCGCGACGGCCGGCCACCGACCTTCGGCCGGGAGCGCTACAAGCAGCGCAACGCCCCCGAACGCGCGTTCAACAAGCTCAAGCAGTTTCGGGCGGTCGCGACCAGGTCAGCACCGCGCGGCGCTGCTGGCGCGGTCGTTCCAGCCGTACGCGCGGAAGTCACTGATCTGCGTGTTCGGCGGGAACACCAGGTAGTTGCCACCCTTGTTGGCGTGCTCGTAGAGGCACCACCTGGAGCTCGATTTGTTCACGGCAGAGCTGGCCACGTCGTTGAAGGCTACGGAAGTGAAGTTGGAATTCTGGGTTGAGGTTAGGCCCGTGGGACGGATGTAGTCCCACCCGTCGAAATTGATGGGGTTCCAGATGCAGAACTGGCCCGACTGGCAGTCCGACCAAGCAGCGCTTGCCGGAGACGGGCTGACGAGAGGGGCGAGCATACCCGCCAGACCGACGGTAAGCGCGGTAGCTAGCAACGTGCGCATCCGCTTCACGTGGTTCCATCCTTCACGTTCGGTGATGTACTGGGACCCTACTGTGGATCAGTTGCGCCTGACACGCGCGCAACATCTCCACCGCAGAACGGGGCGCATCCGGTGCTGGGTTCACGGAACCTCGCAGAAATTTTTCCCCAATCGGCCCGGCTCTTCGTCGCGTCCGGCGGCCAAGCCAGCGACGCCTGGCGCGACCTGCGCCGCAACCCGATCTTCTGGATCAGCCTGGCCCTGGTCGTGGCGGTCGCCGCGATGGCCGCCCTGGCACCATGGGGGGATGCGACGGCATCGGGGGATCTCAATGATCGCGGTGGCCGCGGCCCTGGCGGCCACGGGCTGCACGGACGCCGGGGAGCCGCCGGACGGCGACGGCACCGACGGCCGTACGACGGAGGTCGCCGCCCCGCCGTGCCCGGCCGACCACCGCTACGGCACCGGCCTCGCCGAGGTCGCGGGCACGCCCGGCGTCTTCTGGGCGCTGCTCTTCATCGACGGCGCGGAGCTGCGCGCGGGCCGGTTGACGAAGATCGCCTTCCGGGTCACCGGCCACGGCGACCTGACGCTGGCCGCCGAGGGGCCGGCCGGCGCCCGGGTGGAGCCCCAGGACGTCACCGGGCACACGGGCGGCAGCACCTGGCAGCGCCCGGGCGACGAGTGGGGCAGCCGGTGGACCTTTCCCGCGGCCGGCTGCTGGACCATCCGGGCGGAGCGCACCGACGGCACCCGGGCCGCCCTCACCCTCCGCGCCGGCTGACCGCTGCCGGCAAGGCGGTGCGACGGTGCGGGCGCCGGCGGCACACCCACGCGCTCCCCGACCCCGCCCCTCAGTGGAAGAAGTGGCGGGTTCCGGTCAGGTACATCGTCACGCCGGCCTCCTTGCAGGCGGCGACGACCTCCTCGTCCCGGATGGAGCCGCCGGGCTGGACGATGGCGCGGATGCCGGCCTCGATGAGGATCCGCGGGCCGTCGGCGAACGGGAAGAACGCGTCCGAGGCGGCGACCGCCCCCCGGGCCCGCTCGGCGCCGGCGCGGGTGACCGCGAGCCGCGCGGAGTCGACGCGGTTGACCTGGCCCATGCCGACCCCGACGGTCGCGGCGTCCCGGGCCAGCAGGATCGCGTTGCTCTTCACCGCGCGCACCGCCCGCCAGGCGAAGGCCAGGTCACGCAGCGTCTCCTCGTCGGCCGCCTCGCCGGTGGCCAGCCGCCAGGCGGCCGGGTCGTCCCCCGCGGCGTCGACCCGGTCGCGCATCTGGACCAGCACGCCGCCGGTGACCTGCCGCCACTCGGCCGGCAGCGGGTCGAACGCGGGGGCGTGCAGGAGCCGGATGTTCTTCTTCCCCCGCAGGATCTCGACCGCACCGTCCTCGTAGCCGGGGGCGACCAGCACCTCCGTGAAGATGTCGGCGACCTGCCGGGCCAGCTCGACGCTCACCGGTCGGTTCACGGCGATCACCCCGCCGTACGCCGACACGGGGTCGCACGCGTGCGCCTTGCGGTGCGCCTCGGCCACGTCGGCGCCGACCGCGATCCCGCACGGGTTGGCGTGCTTGATGATCGCCACCGCCGGCTGGTCGGCGAAGTCGTTCGCCGCGCGCCACGCGGCGTCCGCGTCGACGTAGTTGTTGTAGGACATCTCCTTGCCGTGCAACTGCTCGGCCTGGGCCAGCCCCGGCGGGCTGGCCGGGTCGGCGTAGAGGGCGGCGGCCTGGTGCGGGTTCTCGCCGTAGCGCAGCACCGCCCCGCGGCGCAGCGTCAGCCCGGCGAACCGCGGCCAGCCCTCGGCGTCCGGGGCCAGGGTGACCGCGCACCACTCGGCCACGGCCAGGTCGTACTCGGCGATGGCCGCGAACGCGCGGGCGGCCAGCGCCCGGCGCTCGGCCAGGGTGTAGCCCCCCTCGCCGAGCGCCGCCAGCAGGGCCGGGTACACCGCCGGATCGGTGACCACGGCGACCGAGGCGTGGTTCTTGGCGGCGGCCCGGACCATCGCCGGCCCGCCGATGTCGATCTGCTCCACGCACTCCTCGACGTCGGCGCCGGAGGCGACCGTGGCCTGGAACGGGTAGAGGTTGGACACCAGCAGGTCGATCCCGGCGATGCCGTGCTCGGCGAGCTGGGCGGCGTGCGACTCCTTGCGCAGGTCGGCCAGGAGGCCGCCGTGGATCTTCGGGTGCAGGGTCTTGACCCGGCCGTCGAGGATCTCGGGGAAGCCGGTCACCGACTCGACCGGGGTCACCGGCACCCCGGCTCCGGCGATGGTGGACGCGGTGCTGCCGGTCGAGACGATCTCCACCCCGGCCCCGTGCAGGGCCCGGGCGAGCTCGACCAGGCCGCTCTTGTCGTACACGCTGACCAGCGCCCGCCGGATCGGGCGGCGCTCGTCCTGAGTGGAACTCACGGGACCGTGACCTTTCTTCCGGTGATCGTCCAACCTTCGCGGACCAGGCGACCGACCTGCTCGACGAGCTGGCGCCGCTCGGCCTCCTTGATGCGCTCGGTGAGCGTCTCCTCGTCGTCGTCGTCCAGCACGGGCACGGCGACCTGCGCCACGATCGGGCCGGTGTCCATCCCGGCGTCGACGAAGAACAACGTCGCCCCGGTGACCTTCACGCCGTAGGCGAGGGCGTCGCGGGGGCCGTGGATGCCGGGGAACGCCGGCAGCAGCGTGTTGTGCGTGTTGAGGTACCGGTCGCCGAACGCGGCGAGGAAGTGCGGGCCGACCAGCTTGAGGAAGCCGGCGGAGATGACCAGGTCGGGCCGGTGCTCGGCGACCCGCGCGGTCAGCGCGACGTCCCAGTCCGCCCGCGTCGGGTGGTCCTTCACCCGCTCGACGAACGTCGGCACCCCCGCGGCGGACGCCCGGTCCAGACCGGCGATGCCGTCCCGGTCGGCGCCGACGGCCACCACCCGCGCGCCGTACGCCGGATCGGCGGCGGCGTCGAGCAACGCCTGGAGGTTGCTCCCGGAGCCGGAGACGAGGACGACGATGCGGGCGACGGGCGCGGTCACGCGACAACCCTATCGGGCAGGTCGAAGGGGGTGACGCGCGGGCGCGCGGGCGGCGCGGACCCCCCCTGCGGGCCGCCCCGGATCCCGCGCGCCCGGGGGCAACCAGGATGCGGACAACGGAAAACGGTGACCACCGTTGTCGCCGGCACCCTGTACGCTCCCGTCGCTCGGGGCCCCCCGCACGCCCGGCGCGCGCCCGGCCCCGCACCCGTCAGTGATCCGACACGTGCGTTGTGTCGATGAAACAAGGAGTAGGCAGCGATGCAGCCCGGTTACCAGGCGCCCCAACCGCAACAGATCAATAACAACATGACGATGTCCATCGTGGCCATCTTCCTCTTCTGGCCGCTGGCCATCCCCGCCATCATCAACGCGTCCAAGGTCAACGGGCTGCTGCAGCAGGGCGACTACGCCGGAGCGCAGGCGGCTGCCGCCGAGTCGAAGAAGTGGTCCAAGTGGGCCATCATCGTCGGCATCGTGTGGTTCGTGATCGTCCTCGTGTGCTGCGCGGTGGGCGGTCTGGCCGGGATCATGGGTGCGGACACGAGCACCAGCAGCTACTGACAGCACCCTCAGCCAAGGAGCACCAACGAATGCAGCCCGGTCAGGACCCGTACGGCCAGCAGCCCCACGATCCGTACGGCCAGCAGCCCCACGACCCGTACGGCCAGCAGCCGCAGGCGCCGTACGGTCAGCAGCCCACCTCGGGCCAGCCGTACGGGCACGACCCGTACGGCCAGCAGCCGCAGGCGCCGTACGGCCAGCAGCCCACCTCGGGCCAGCCGTACGGGCAGCCGACGTCGGGCCAGCCGTACGGACAGCCCACCTCCGGGCAGCCGTACGGGCAGGACCCGTACGCCCAGCAGCAGCCCTACGGCGCGGCCCCGACGTACCCGGGCGCCGGCTACCCCCAGCCGCAGGGGCAGCAGAACACGCTGGGCCTGGTGTCGATGATCCTCGGCATCGCGTCGATCCCGCTGGCGTGCTGCCTGTACCTGGGCATCCCCGTCGGCATCGCCGCGGTCATCACCGGCCACCTCGGCCGGCAGAAGGCGGCCCAGGGCCTGGCCAACAACGACAGCCAGGCCAAGACGGGCTTCATCTGCGGCATCGTGGGCGCCGGTCTCGGCATCCTGGTGCTGATCCTGGGCATCGTGGCGAACGTCAGCCTGCCCACGACGTGAGGCGGGCCGACCCGGCCAGAAGGGGCGCTCCGGATCTCCGGGGCGCCCCTTCCCGCGTCCGCGCCCCGGCTGCGCCGCGAAGCGCGTTGCCGGGGTTGCCGGGGCGGAGCGCCGGCCACAGGCGGGCAGGTGAGAGCCGCCCCACCGGAGACGTCAGGCGGGAGCCCTTCCTTTTCCCAGGACGCGGGTGGCGGCGGCCCCGAGCAGGGCACCGACCGTGATCACGGCGGTCGCCACCGCGGCCACCTGCCACGGAACCGGGCCGATCTCGGCCAGCCGGCCGCCGCCGAGCGGGCCGCCGGAGGCCGCCGCGAGCGCCCCGAGCAGCAGCCCGGCGACCGGTCCGGCGAGCGCCGCCGGGCCGAGCAGCGCCGGCCACGCCACCTCGACGCGGTCCTCCGCGGCCAGCCGGAGCAGCCGGCGGGCGAGCAGCCAGCCGGCGGCCATGCCGGCCAGCGCCGGGACCGCGAGCAGGGCGGCCCCGAATCCCTCGACCGGGCCGCCGGGCAGGCCGGCCAGCAGTGGTACGGCCGGCAGCGCGCCGACGGAGACCTCGCTGGTGCGTACGGCGGTGTCCGTGCCGACGGCGAAGCCCGGCCCGAGCAGGTAACTGGTCGACCAGATCGTGGCGTTGGGCGCGTAGGCGAGGCTGACCAGGGTGATTCCGGCCTGGCCGGCCACCCCCGTGTGGTACGCCCCGATCAGGTCCGCGGCGTCCCCGCCGCCGGTGGCCACCGCCAGCCCGGCTGCTCCGGCCCCCGCGCCGAGCAGCAGCAGGCCGGCGACCAGGCCGGTACGCAGGCCGTCGCGCGCCACGGCGGGCGCCCGGGCGGCGAGCAGGCCGGCCACCCCGGTGGTGCGGACCGCCCCGGCCAGGGCCGCGAGCGCGCCGACCACCGCGAAGGTCACCCCGGCGCGGACCGGGGACGCCCGGAGCCCGCCGCCGCTGACCAGCACCGCGGCGAGCGTGCCGAGCACCGCGTACCCGACGCCGACGGCACCGGCCGCGGTGAGCGCCTGGCGGGGGGAACGCCGACCCCGGGCGCCGATGGCCCGGCTCGTGTGCACGCCGGCCCGGGTCAGCCGCCAGACGGCCAGCGCGGCCAGCGCCAGCGGGGCCAGGCCGAGCGGCCCGGCGTCGGTGGACAGGGGCACGCCGTGGCCGAGCAGCCATCCGGCCAGCCCGGCGCGCAGCGCCCCGGTGACGGAGCCGGCACCCTCGCTGAGCTGGGCGAGGCCGAGCACCAGTGCGACGGGCAGGTACGACGTGAGCGCGGCCCCGACGGCGGCGACCCCGGCGGCCACCGCGAGCGGCGCGCGGCCCCGGGGCGCCTCGCCGGCCCGGGGCGCGGGCACCCGGGGACCCGGGACGCGGGCCGCGGGCCGGTCGTCGGCGCCGACCCCGGCGTCCGGACGGCGGGGCTGGTCAGGGGTGACGGAGGACATCGGCTCTACTCTGGCATGCCGCGCGGTTGCCGGCAGTCCGATAACACCTCGGGCCCGCCGCGAGTTCGGTGATCCAGCGCCCAGCGGCCCCGATCCGGAATAGCCTCGGCCCAGTACGCGACCTTTCCCAGCCACCGCTCGGAGGAAGCCGTGAACGCTCCGTATCCGCCGCCCCCACCTCCGGCCGCCGCCGGGCGCGACCGCACCACGCTGTGGGGTGTGCTGGGCATCGTCCTCGGCCTGCTCTGCTGCGGCGTCCTGGGGATCATCTTCGGCTACCTGTCGATCCGCGATGCCAGGCGATACGGGAAGTCCCCCGTGCTCGGCTACCTCGCCATCGCGTTCGGCGTGATCAACATCATCGGCAGCGCCATCCTGCGGGTCACCGGCAATCATCCGCTCTACCGCTGACCGGACGACACGAGGGGGCCGACCGCTGCGGTCGACCCCCTCGGCGCCTCGGAACGGCGTCAGCCGGCGGACATGATCTCCCGCATCAGCTTGGCGGTCTCGGTCGGGGTCTTGCCGACCTTCACGCCGACCGCCTCCAGCGCCTCCTTCTTCGCCTCGGCGGTGCCCGCCGAGCCGGAGATGATCGCGCCGGCGTGGCCCATGGTCTTGCCGGGCGGGGCGGTGAAACCGGCGATGTAGCCGACCACCGGCTTGGTCACGTTCGCCTTGATGAACTCGGCGGCCCGCTCCTCGGCGTCGCCGCCGATCTCGCCGATCATCACGATGGCGTCGGTGTCCGGGTCGGCCTCGAAGGCGGCGAGGGCGTCGATGTGGGTGGTCCCGATGATCGGG
Source organism: Micromonospora sp. B11E3 (assembly GCF_039871625.1). Lineage (NCBI taxonomy): Bacteria > Bacillati > Actinomycetota > Actinomycetes > Micromonosporales > Micromonosporaceae > Micromonospora > Micromonospora sp. B11E3. The sequence goes on from NZ_JBDPMC010000004.1 coordinate 22,184, forward strand.
TCACCGCCGATGCCGACGCAGGTCGAGAAGCCGATGTCGCGCAGCTCGTACATCATCTGGTACGTCAGCGTGCCGCTCTTGCTGACCAGGCCGATGCGGCCGGAGCCGGTGATGTCGGCCGGGATGATGCCGGCGTTGGACGCGCCCGGCGAGGCGATGCCGGGGCAGTTCGGCCCGATGATCCGGGTCCGCTCCCCCTTGGCCACGTGGTACGCCCAGAAGGCGGCGGTGTCGTGCACCGGGACGCCCTCGGTGATCACCACGGCCAGCGGGATCTCCGCGTCGATCGCCTCGATCACGGCCGCCTTGGTGAACTGCGGCGGCACGAAGATAACGGTGACGTCGGCACCGGTCTCCGCCATGGCGTCGGCGACGGTCGCGAAGACCGGCAGCGCCGTCCCGTCGAAGTCCACGGTCTGGCCCGCCTTGCGCGGGTTGGTGCCGCCGACGACGTTGGTGCCGGCGGCGAGCATCCGCCGGGTGTGCTTGGAACCCTCGGAGCCGGTCATCCCCTGCACGATGACCTTCGAGTCCTTGGTCAGCCAGATAGCCATGATTCAGACCCCCGCAGCGGCCAGCTCGGCGGCCCGCTCGGCCGCGCCGTCCATCGTGTCGACCCGCTGCACCAGCGGGTTGTCGGCCTCGTCGAGGATCGCCCGACCGGCCTCGGCGTTGTTGCCGTCGAGGCGGACCACGAGCGGCTTGGTGACCTTCTCACCCCGCTGCTCCAGCAGGGCCAACGCCTGCACGATGCCGTTGGCGACCTCGTCGCAGGCGGTGATGCCGCCGAAGACGTTGACGAAGACGCTCTTCACGGCCGGGTCGGACAGGACGATCTCCAGCCCGTTCGCCATCACGGCCGCGCTCGCGCCACCGCCGATGTCGAGGAAGTTGGCCGGCTTGACGCCGCCGTGCCGCTCGCCCGCGTAGGCGACCACGTCGAGGGTCGACATGACCAGGCCCGCGCCGTTGCCGATGATCCCGACCTCGCCGTCGAGCTTGACGTAGTTGAGGTCCTTCTCCTTGGCGGCCTGCTCCAGCGGGTCCACCGCGGCCTGGTCGACCAGCGCCTCGTGGTCCGGGTGCCGGAACGCCGCGTTCTCGTCCAGGGTCACCTTGGCGTCCAGGAGCAGCAGCTTGCCGTCCCCGGTCTTGGCCAGCGGGTTCACCTCGACCAGCGTGGCGTCCTCGGCGACGAAGGCCTTCCACAGCCCGACGGCGACCTCGACGACCTGGTCGGCGACCTCGGCCGGGAAGCCGGCGGCGGTCACGATCTCCCGCGCCTTGGCCTCGTCCACGCCGGTGTTCGCGTCGATCGGCGCCTTGACGACCTTCTCCGGCGTCTCGGCGGCGACCTGCTCGATGTCCATGCCACCCGCGACGCTGGCGATGCAGAGGAAGGTACGGTTCGCCCGGTCGAGCAGGTAGGAGAAGTAGTATTCCTCGGCCACGTCCGCGGTCACGGTGATCATGACCTTGTGGACGGTGTGCCCCTTGATGTCCATGCCCAGGATGTCGGTGGCCCGGGCCACCGTCTCGTCCGTGCCCTCGGCCAGCTTGACGCCGCCCGCCTTGCCTCGGCCGCCGACCTTCACCTGCGCCTTGACGACCACCCGGCCGCCGAGGCGCTCGGCGATCGCCCGCGCCTCCTCCGGGGTGTCGGCGACGCCGCCGGCCAGCACGGGCAAGCCGTGCCGCTCGAACAGGTCCCGCCCCTGGTACTCGTACAGGTCCACGATTGCGCGTCCCGTCCTGTCTCCGCGGCGCGCCGTCGCGCCGCCACCAGCGTTGTGAAAACAGTTTGACGCCTGTCATCAGCTGACACAGGCCATTGCCGCAGCCTAGCGAGGCCGGCACGGCCGGCAACCGAGCGGGTGCGCGGTGTGCCCTACTCCACAGCGGCCACGCGAGCCCCCGGGCACGCCTACCAGCCCGGACGGTCCCACCGGTCGCGGCCGGCGGCCCGGCGGAAATCTCCGGACGATGTTGGCCGGGCGCGTAACCCCGCCGTGGGGGCGTCGTTGAGTCAGATGTCGGAGCGCTGGTCAGCGCGATGACGGGAGACGGCCGATGCCCTGTCGGTCGAGGGGTGGCGGCGGGGCATCGTGCATAGAGGGGCCGGACGTGTGAGGGGTGCGTCCGGCCCCTCCCCCCGTTCTCCGGGGGGAGGGGCCGGCCCGTTCGTCTCGCGAGGGCGCCGGCCCGGGTCAGCCGACCGGCTGGGCCACGTTCGCCCGGACCCACTCCACGATCGACTGGGTGGTCGCGCCCGGGGTGAAGATCTTGGCGACCCCGAGCTGCTCCAACTCGGGAATGTCGGCGTCCGGGATGATCCCTCCGCCGAAGACGACGATGTCCCGGGCGTCCCGCTCGCCGAGCAACTCGATCACCCGACGGAACAGCGTCATGTGCGCCCCGGAGAGCACCGAGAGCCCGACCGCGTCGGCATCCTCCTGGATCGCCGTCTCCACGATCTGCTCCGGAGTCTGGTGCAGGCCGGTGTAGATGACCTCCATGCCGGCGTCGCGCAGGGCGCGCGCGACCACCTTGGCCCCGCGGTCGTGGCCGTCGAGGCCCGGCTTCGCCACGACGACTCGGATACGAGAGCTCATCAGCGGACACCCTTCCCGGCGCTACGACTGTCACCTGAACGAACGGTAACCCGACCGGCCGGCGGCGGGGAATCCGGGCGGCGCCACTCGGAAGCCCCGGGGCGCGGAGGCCGGGCCGAACGTGTCCGCCGTCACGCTACGCGACGAAAACGCTCCGCAGGGGTGTCATCCGCCAACGCGACTAGATCTGACAATACGGGATGCAAACGGACAGATCGACACGCCAATTTGGCCGTCTGGCTTGTGACCAGCGTGGCGGTTGGCTACCGTGTCCACGGTTGTCATCAGGTCCACGGACGGGTGACGACGCGGCCAGCCGAGGTTCACCACCGCTTCACGGACGCCGGCGGGTCGTATCGGAACCCCGACAACGGAGGGTGTGCGTGCGCCAGCGCCTGTCGTCTGAGCCCGATAGATATCGCGGTCGCCGCCGCGTACCCACGCCCCCGCGGAGCCGCTACGCCGCCGTGGTCACCACCGCGTTCGTCGGTGCTGGCATGGTCGCGCTCGGCGCGGCCGCCCTGCCGGACGCCAAGAGCGTCGACCCGGCGGTCCTCGACGAGCTCAGGCAGGCCTCCGTCGCCAGCCAGGACGCGACCCTACGCGCCGACTCCGCCGACCGCGCCTCCCGCGCCGACCGGTCGGAGACCAAGGCCTCCGCCGAGCAGGACGTCTGGCTGCTGCCCCTGCAGGGCTACGACTTCGACTCCGCGTACGGCATGCGCTGGGGCAAGCTGCACACCGGCGTGGACCTGGTCGCGCCGGAGGGCACCCCGTACGTCGCGATCCACGACGGCACGGTCACCAAGGCAGGCTGGTTCGGCGGCTACGGCTACACGGTGATCGTCAAGCACGCCGACGGCAGCGAGGCCATCTACGGCCATTCCTCCGCGCTCACTGTGCAGGAGGGCCAGCAGGTCAAGGCCGGCGACCAGCTCGGCCTGGTGGGCGCCACCGGCCACGCGTACGGCTCGCACCTGCACCTGGAGATCCATGTCAAGGGCGAGCCGAAGGACCCGGTGCCGTGGTTGCAGGAGCGCGGAGTGGACATCAAGATGCAGGTTGAGGCTTTCTACACCGAGGTAGCCGCGTCCTGACACCGCGTACCGACCGTTGACCGCCCGGATCGCTCGATCCGGGCGGTTTTTCGTCGCCGCCCACCGGTCGAATGTCTGCTGCGCCACATCGACAGGTGTGACGGACGACACGAGCCGCATGATCACTTATCGGGACAGGACGGCCCGGTCGGGCACGCATCGGGCGCGGGCGGTCCCCGGGCCGCCGCCCGCACCCCGCCCCCGCACCCGGGCGGACCGGCGCGGACACCAGTATTTCGAGGTCCGCCCCACCCCGAGACGTGAAGGTCCGCCCGTGCAGGAAGACGACATCCACAGCGGAAGCACCACGGCCGCCCCGGGCCGGCACCGCCTGGACCGCCGCCGCCGCGGCGGCCGTGCCCTCGTGGTCGGCGGGGTGGCCCTGGTCGGGCTCGGCCTGGCCGGGGTGTCCGTCGTCACCGCCGCCGGCGGTAGCGACGGGCCGACCGCCGCCGTCGCGGTCGACGCCCGGGCCCGCGCCGAGGACGCCGCCCGCGCTGACCGCTCCACGCGGGACTCCGCCAGCCCGGTCACCCCCTCGGCCGGCCCGGCCACCTCGTCCCCGAGCCCGTCGACCGCCAGCCCGAGCCCGGCCAGGACGGCCAGCTCCACGCCCACCGCCACGGCGAAGCCGAGGACGACCAGCAAGCCCACTCCCGCCTGGGTCATCCCCATGAAGGGCGCCCAGATCACGTCCTGCTACGGCCAGCGCTGGGGCACCCTGCACGCCGGCATCGACTTCGCGATGCCCGCCGGCACCCCGATCCACGCCGCCGCCGCGGGCACGGTGGTCAAGGCCGGCGACGTAGGCGACGGGTACGGCATCTCGGTCTTCGTCGACCACGGCAACGGCTACCTCACCCACTACGCCCACCAGAGCCGCACCGCCGTCAGCGTGGGGCAGCGGGTGAAGGCCGGCCAGGTCCTCGGCTACGAGGGCGCCACCGGCGACGCCACGGGCCCGCACCTGCACTTCGAGGTGCACAAGGGCCAGATGTGGAACCAGATCGACCCCGCGCCGTTCCTGCGCGCCCGGGGCATCGACGTGGCCTGCTGAGCCTCTGCAGATCCTCGCCAGGTCCTCCGCAGCGCGCTCCAGGCAGGCGTCACGACCCCAGCGGGGAGGGCGCCGAATCTGGTTCCGGTGCGGCATCGCGCTGCCCCGAGCGGGCCCGGCCGCCGGCGACTCGGCGACGTAGCCACCGCACTGGTCGGACGCGTTCGATCGGCAGGAAGCTCAACATCGCCACCTGGTGCGGAAGGAAAGAAATCGAGATGGCCGCGAACGTCACGAGGTGAAACAGGTAGAAGCCGGAGATCGCGACGTAACGGGCACGCTTGCGCAGGACGAAGACCAGCGGACTGGCCAGTTCGAACGCCACGATGCCGAACTGCGCGGCGATGAGCAGGCCGGGCACGTCGGTCAGCAGTTCGGTCCATTCCGCGCCCCGGCGGACGACGGCCCGGGTGAGTGTGGCTCCCGTGAGCCACTCGATACCTCCATAACGGAGCTTCGCCCACGCGGCAAGGAAGTACGTGGCGACAACGGCGAGTTGGGTCACCCGCAGGGACCACCCACCGCGAACGCTTCTCGTCGAGTCGCCATGTCGGGCGCGCCCGACGGTCGGCAGGGTCAGGAGCGCGACAAGGAGGGCGAACCGGTCGTGGTCGACTTTGCCGTAGCTGAAGACGATCACCAGCCACTCCAGGTACAGGGCGGCGACGGTCCACCCCAGCAGCCGGGGCGCGCGACCGGTGGCGGCGACGAGCGCTGACACCAGGAGCACCCAGAACACGGTGGTGACCACCGCGGCGGTGGGGGCCGGCAGCGGCAGGATCCGACCGATACGCAGTGGCTCGTACAGCTCCGGTGGCACGGCGGTGCGGTTGCGAACCCAACCGGTGAAGATCGTGATGTCGGCGATGACGAACAGGTAGACACACGTGCGGAGGGCCGCCACGCGGCCGAGCGGCACCGGGGGCATCAGCCACTCGGTCACCCGCCTCATCGGGGCACCTGCCACTGCGCGACTACCTCGTCCCGGAAGGATCCGGTGGGGCGCCCATCGGACAGCTCATGCCGGCGGATGATCACGGACACCGTGGCGAGCCGGACGTCCGGATGCCGCCGTCGATAGGCGTGCGCGATTATCCGCAGTTCCGTGGGATCGGCCGTAAACCGCCCCACCTGGCCCTCCACCTCGGCTCGCCGCACCCCGGTGTCGTTCTCGGTCAAGATGATGCGCCTACCCGTGTCGGTGGCCGCCAGAACGAGTGCCTCGGACACCGGATCGTCCGGACTGTCGGCGTAGGCGTACATTTTGAAGGGACCGAACGGGAAGTCGTCGTCACTTCCCGCGACAGTGCCCGCCACGAGCAGGCCGGCGGCCAGAACGGTGACGACAAGGCGCGCAAGCCGACCGGGCCTGGTCATGGAGTCCATGCCAGCACCTTACTGTTGACGGGCATGCGGGCTGTCCCCTCGAGTTGGCTCGCGGGGAGGAAAGAATGCAGCCGCAGGGTAGGCGGACGCTCTGGTTGGCCCGCACCGGTCTCTGGATTGCGGTCGCACTCGTCGTGGCCCTGCAGGTGGCGGGAGCGCTGAACCGTCCGGTCCGTGACCGCCTGGCCGACCTCCATGTCTACTGGGGCTCCGTGCGGGTGCTCCTGGACGGGGGCAGTCTCTACGACTTCGCGGCGTGGAACGATGCTCCCTTCACGTACCCGCCTTTTGCCGGCCTGCTGTTCACGCCCCTGGCCCTGATAGCCGAGGCGCCACTGCGGGCGCTCTGGACGTCGGCGACGATCGGCGTGGTGATCGGGCTGGCGGTGCTCGTCAGGCGGGCGGACGGACTCCGCTGGATCGATCCCGCGCTGCGCGTGCCGGTCGTGGCGCTGCTGCTGTTCGGCTCCGCGCCGGTGTCGAGCAACCTCCGCTTCGGGCAGATCAGCGTGGTACTGGTCGCCCTGGTGCTGGTCGACTGCCTCGGGATCATGCCCACCCGGTACCGCGGCGCACTCACCGGCATCGCGGCGGCGATCAAGCTCACCCCCATGATCTTCGTGGTGTACTGGTGGGTTTCCGGCCAGCGGCGCACGGCGATCAACGCCGTGGCGGCGTTCGGCGCCTGTACGGGTGTCGCCTGGCTGGTCCTGCCGGGGGAATCGGTCCGCTCTGGTTCACCGAGATCTGGAACGTGAACCGCGTCGGCAACATCGCCACCGGTGGCAACCAGTCCCTCAACGGGGCCCTGCTCCGCTTGGAGGCGCCGGACACCTGGCGTACCGCCCTGGCGGGGGCGATCGGCATCGCGGTCGTGGTGGTGGCGCTGATCCGAGCGTCCCGCGCCAACCGCAACGGCGATCCGTTCGCCGCCGCAGTGATCATCGGCGCTGCCGGGCTCGTCTTCTCACCGGTGTCCTGGACTCATCACCAGGTGTGGCTGGTCCTCGCCGGCCTGATCGCGGTCGGGGGGCGGCGCGGCACCATCGCCTGGTTCGCGCTGGTGGCGGCAATCATGGTCCTACCCGTGACATCGCTCGGGGCGACGCTGCCGACCACGGCCCTCACCGGAAACGCCCGGCTGCTGCTCGCCGTGGCCGTGGCGTGCCTGGTGCCGTTCGCCGCGCTGCGGAGGAAGAGGGCGGATCAGGAGCCGGCGGCGAGACCGTCCGCTGGCGCGCTGTCGATGGACGCCGACCCGGTCTGATCCGACGTCAGGCGGCTGCGGTGCGCGGGCGAGGAGGCGTCGGTGGGCCAGACCTTCGACGCGGCCCGTCCCCGCGGCCAGATAGCCTTGGGCCCCATGACCACGAAGCTCACAGAAGCGTCGTCCGCCGCGCCGGATATCGAGAGGCCGGAGCTGCGCAGGCGCCGGATGCGGGCGACGGGGATCTGGACGGCAGCCTTCGGCGCCGGCTGGTTCCTGATCGGGCTACCGACCGATCCGCTCTACGCGTTCTTCTGGCTGTGGGCGTTGACCATCGCCTGGCGCAGCCACCTGCCCTGGCGGCGCCATCTCGCCTTCGCCCGCGACTGGGTGCCCGTGGTGGTCCTGCTGGCCGTGTACAACTTCTCCCGAGGCTTCGCTGACAACGGCACGGTTCCGCACGTACAGGAGCTCATCGGCGCCGACCTGGCCATGTGGGGCTGGGCCACTGGCGGCCAGGTGCCCACCGTGTGGTTGCAGAGCCACCTCTACGACCCGGATTCGATCCGCTGGTACGACGTGCTCGCCAGTTGGGTCTACTTCTCCCACTTCGTGGCATCGCTCGGTGCGGCCGTGTACCTGTGGTTGCGGTCCAGGCCCCGGTGGGCGAAGTTCATGCGGAGATGGTTCGTGCTCAGCGCGGCCGGCCTGGCGACGTACTTCATCTACCCCGCCGCTCCGCCGTGGTGGGCGGCGGAGTACGGCTACCTCACCGAAGAGGTGGCTCGCATCTCCACCCGAGGATGGCACGCGTTCGGCATGCACGGTGCCGGCAATCTGCTCAGCCTGGGTCAGTACGCCGCCAATCCGATTGCCGCCATCCCCTCGCTGCACACCGCGTTCGCGCTGTTCGTGGTGCTGTTCTTCCTGCCGACGACGCGGCGGCGCTTCTGGCCGCTCCTGTTGGCCTACCCGCTGGCCATGACCTTCACGCTGGTCTACGCGGGCGAGCACTACATCATCGATGTCCTGATCGGTTGGGCCTACGTCGTGGTGATCTTCCTGCTGGTCGGTGCGGGCGAGCGCTGGTGGAGCGCCCGCCGCCGCACGAACCAGGACCGAACGAGCGAGCGCCAGGAAACGAGCGAGCGCCAGGAGTCGGCTCTGCCTGCCTGAGCCACCACCGAACGGCTGGCCACTCGCTCCGCGCGGCCGACACGGACCACCCTGCATTCGGCGTACAGCTCTCCCGGCCCTGACCTGGACCGGCGCGTCGAGTGTTCCTGACGGTGCCCCGGGCCGGTGGGCCCGGGGCACCGCCGCGTTCCTACAGCTTCTCGATGGGCGCGTGCCGCAGCACCAGCCACATCGTCTGGTCCCCGAAGTCGATCTGGACACGCGCGCCGGGGCCGTGCCCCTCGACGGCGAGCACCCGGCCCAGGCCGTACCGCTGGTGGTTGACCCGGTCCCCGGCCGCCACCTTCGGCGCCTGCGGCAACTCACTCGCCGTCGTCAGCCGGCTGCCGTCCACGCCGAGCCGCTTGGCCAGCTGGGCGGCCCGGGGCGTGCCGCCGGTGAAGCCACCGCGCCCGCGGTCCGCGCCACCCGTGCCGCCCGCGCGGCCGCCGACCCCGCCGCCGCCCCCGGCCCACGACGTGTACGACCCCTCGGTGCGCTCCCACCGAACCAGCTCCGGCGGCAGTTCCTCCAGGAAGCGCGACGGCGGGTTGTAGGCCGGCTGCCCCCACGCCGATCGGGTCACCGCGCGGGACAGGTAGAGGCGCTGCCGGGCCCGGGTGATGCCCACGTACGCCAGTCGGCGCTCCTCCTCCAACTCGCGGGTGTCGCCGAGGGAGCGCAGGTGCGGGAAGACGCCGTCCTCCAGCCCGGTCAGGAACACCACCGGGAACTCCAGGCCCTTGGCGGTGTGCAGCGTCATCAGGGTGACCACGCCCTGGTGGTCGGGGTCGTCGGCGGGGATCTGGTCGGCGTCGGCGACCAGCGCCACCTGCTCCAGGAAGCCGGCCAGCGTGGCCCGCTCCCCCTCGGCCCCCAGCGCCTCGACCCGCTCGGTGTACTCCCGGGCGACGCTGACCAACTCCTGGAGGTTGTCCACCCGGCCCGCGTCCTGCGGATCCAGGCTCTCCTCCAGCTCGGTCAGGTAGCCCGAGCGGGTCAGCAGCGCCTCCAGGACCTCCTCCGGGGTGCCCGTCTCGGCCACCTCCCGGGCGCCGTCGAGCAGGGCGACGAACTCGGCGATGGCGTTCGCCGCGCGGGTGGAGATGCCCGTGGCCTCCTTGGCCCGGCGCAGCGCGGCACCGAAGGAGATGCGGTCCCGGCTGGCCAGCGCCTCCACGCACGCCTCCGCCCGGTCGCCGATGCCGCGCCGGGGGGTGTTCAGGATGCGCCGCAGGCTCACCGTGTCGTCGTCGTTGACCACCGCCCGCAGGTACGCCAGCGCGTCGCGGACCTCCTTGCGCTCGTAGAAGCGCACCCCGCCGACCACCTTGTACGGCAGCCCGACCCGGATGAACACCTCCTCGAAGACGCGGGACTGGGCGTTGGTGCGGTAGAAGACCGCGACGTCGCCGGGGCGGGCGTCGCCGGCGTCGACCAGCCGGTCGACCTCCCGTCCCACCCAGTCCGCCTCGGCGTGCTCGGTGTCGGCGACGTACCCGACGATCTGCTCGCCGGCCCCGGCGTCGCTCCACAGCCGCTTCGGCTTCCGGCCGGTGTTCCGGTCGATCACCGCGTTGGCGGCGTTGAGGATGGTCTGGGTGGAGCGGTAGTTCTGCTCCAGCAGGATCGTGCGGGCGTCGGTGAAGTCCCGCTCGAACTCCAGGATGTTGCGGATGGTCGCGCCCCGGAACGCGTAGATCGACTGGTCGGCGTCGCCGACCACGCACAGCTCGGCCGGCTCGACGCCCTCGGTGCCGGAGACCAGCTCCTTGATCAGCACGTACTGGGCGTGGTTGGTGTCCTGGTACTCGTCGACCAGGACGTGCCGGAACCGGCGGCGGTAGCTCTCCGCGACGTGCGGGTGCGCCTGGAGCAGGTGCACCGTCGTCATGATCAGGTCGTCGAAGTCGAGCGCGTGCGCCTCGCGCAGCCGCCGCTGGTAGAGCGTGTACGCCTCGGCCAGCGCCCGCTCGTTGGGGCCCTTGGCCCGGGCGGCGAACTCCTCCGGGTCGACCAGCTCGTTCTTCAGGTTGGAGACCTGGGCCGCCAGCCCGCGCGCCGGGTAGCGCTTCGGGTCGAGATCCAGCTCACGGGCGACGAGCTGCATCAGCCGGCGGGAGTCGTCGGCGTCGTAGATCGAGAAGGTCGACTTCAGGCCGGCGTGCTCGTGCTCGGCCCGCAGGATGCGCACGCAGGCGGAGTGGAACGTCGACACCCACATGAGCCGGGCACGCGGGCCGACGAGCTGCGTCACCCGGTCCTTCATCTCGCCCGCGGCCTTGTTGGTGAAGGTGATCGCGATGATCTCGCCGGGATGCACGTCCCGGGCGGCGAGCAGGTACGCGATCCGGTGGGTGAGCACCCTGGTCTTGCCGGAGCCGGCGCCGGCCACGATCAGCAGCGGCGAGCCGCCGTGCGTGACGGCGTCGCGCTGGGGGCCGTTCAGGCCCTCCAGCAGCTGCTGCGGGTCGCGGTGGACGACCGGGCCGGGCCGGCGCGGCGGGGCCGACGCGGGCTCGGGCGCGGGCGGGGACGCGGGGATGTCGAAGAGAGGCTGCATCGCACGGCGAGTCTATGCCTCCGGCCGGACACTTCCCGACCGCGCACGGCGACACGGTCGCAGGGAAGGCCCCCTTCCAGGAGGACGGCGTCAGCCCAACTTGATCTTCCCGTCAAAAAAGCCGCACCCGTACGAGTTTCTGCGAGGTTCCGTGAACCCAGCACCGGATGCACCCCGTTCTGCTGTCGAGATGTTGCGCGCGCGTCAGGCGCAACTGATCCACAGCAAGGTCCCAGTACATCACCGAGCGTGAAGGGTGGAACCACATGAAGCGGATGCGTACGTTGCTAGCTACCGCGCTTACCGTCGGTCTAGCGGGTCTGCTTGCCCCTCTCGTCAGCCCGTCTCCGGCAAGCGCCGCTTGGTCGGACTGCCCGTCGGGCCAGTTCTGCATCTTTGACAACATCTATTTCGGGGGAGCCTATTTCACCCCCTGGTGGAGCAGCCCAAGCCAGTTGAACAACTTCTCTTACGCAAACTTCAACGACAGAGCCAGCTCTGCCGTGAACAAAACGGGTTACAGGTGGTGCCTTTACGAGCACGCGTATAAAGGTGGCAACTACTTGGTATTCCCGCCGAACACGCAGATCAGTGACTTCCGCCCGTACGGCTGGAACGACCGCGCCAGCAGCACCGCAATATGCTGACCCAGCGTGACGCGGACTAGCTAGTCAGCCGAGCACGAGACGGCGTCGCCGGCCGCCCCTTCGAGCCCAGTATGCCGCTCCCATCCAGCGACGCTGAGAGAGCGTCGGGTAACCGGCTGGGTGTGATGGGTTACGACGAGACACGCCTTGGGCGCGGGGGCCCTTGTCAGGGCCGCTGGACGGCCGGCGGACCGAATGGCGGGAATCCTTGCGAACCCGGAGCCGGGCTGGGCATACTCGACGGCGTGTTCGGTCAGCGCTACTACTTTTACTATGGCACCGGAAGTCCGGCAGCCGTGGGTAGCGCCTGATCAGGTCAGACCTACGAAAGCCCCGGGCTCCTGGAGCCCGGGGCTTTTCCGTTCCGGGATCCGGGCACCGGGCCCGACACCCGAGGGGTACGGCGATGATGACAGACGTGGTGGAGCAGAACAGCGGCGCGGAGTCCCGTCAGGGCGGCGGGCGCACCGAGGCGCCGGCCGGGGCGACCGGGACGGGCACCGAGGACACGGCCGCCGCGGCCCGGATCGTCGCCATCCGCGAACGCATCGACGAGATCGACCGTACCCTCATCGAGCTGTGGCACGAGCGGGCAAGCCTCTCCCGGGAGGTCGGGGCGACCCGGATGGCCTCCGGCGGCACCCGGCTGGTGCTCTCTCGGGAGCGCGAGATCCTGGAGCGGTTCCGTCAGGAGCTGGGCGCCGACGGCACCCAGCTCGCCCTGCTGCTGCTCCGCGCCGGCCGCGGCCCGCTGTAGACCGGCCCACCGGGCCGCTGCAGACCGGCCCACCGGGCCCCTGTAGGCCGCCCGGCCCACCGGCCCGCTGTGGGCCGCCATGCACGGCCCGGCGCACCGGCCCGCCGCCATCGCCGTGACGTGCCCCGACCTCAGGGGGTCCGGAAACGCGGAACCGCCTGCCGGCATCCGCGTGGACGCCGGCAGGCGGTCGGGGTCGGCCAGCCCGCGAGGCTCACGCCTCGTGGGTGGCGACGATCTCGCGCTTCTCCGCGAAGTGGCAGGCGCTCGGGTGGTCCGAGCCGGAGCGGATCTCCAGCAGTGGGACCTGCTCGGCGCAGGCGTCCTGCGCCTTCCAGCACCGGGTACGGAACCGGCAGCCCGAGGGCGGGCTGATCGGGGAAGGGACGTCACCGGTGAGCCGGATGATCGCCTTGTTGTCCCGCAGCGTCGGGTCCGGCACCGGCACCGCCGACAGCAGCGCCTGCGTGTACGGGTGGGTCGGCCGCTCGTAGATCTCGTCCTCGGTGCCGATCTCGACGATCTTGCCGAGGTACATGACCGCGACCCGCTCCGACAGGTGGCGGACCACCGACAGGTCGTGCGCGATGAAGATGTACGACAGGCCGAACTCCGCCTGGAGCTTCTCCAGCAGGTTCATGACCTGGGCCTGGATCGACACGTCCAGAGCGGACACCGGCTCGTCGCAGACGATGATCTCCGGGCGCAGGGCCAGCGCCCGGGCGATGCCGATGCGCTGCCGCTGGCCGCCGGAGAACTGGTGCGGGTACCGGTTGATGTGCTCCGGGTTCAACCCGACCAGGTCGAGCAGCTCCTTGACCTTGCCCCGCCGGCTGCCCTTCGGGGCCACCTCCGGGTGGATCTCGAACGGCTCACCGATCAGGTCGCCGACCGTCATCCGCGGGTTCAGCGACGTGTACGGGTCCTGCATCACCAGCTGGATCTGGCGGCGCAGCCGGCGCAGCGCGCCGCCGGACAGCCTGGAGATGTCCTGCCCCTTGTAGTGCACGCTGCCGGCGGTCGGCCGCTCCAGGTTCATCAGGACCCGGGCCAGCGTCGACTTGCCGCAGCCGGACTCGCCCACCACGCCGAGCGTCTCGCCTGACTTCAGCTCGAACGAGACCCCGTCGACGGCCTTGACGTGACCGATGGTCTTCCTGAACACGATCCCGCGCGTGACGGGGTAGTGCTTGACCAGGTCACGGACCTCGAGGATGTTCTCAGTCACGGTTCACCAGCTCCTCGGCGAAGTGGCAGGCGCTGGCCCGGCCGCTGCCGATCTGCAGCAGCGGCGGCAGCTTCTCCCGGCAGACCGGCTGCGCCATGGGGCAGCGCGGGTTGAACGGGCAGCCCGGCGGGATGTTCATCAGGTTCGGCGGCAGGCCCTTGATGGTGCGGAGCTGCTGCCCCTTCTCGTCCATCCGCGGGATCGAGTCGAGCAGGCCGAGGGTGTACGGGTGCGCCGGCTTGGCGTACAGGTCGTACACGTTGGCTTCCTCGACGATCCGGCCGGCGTACATCACCGCGATCCGGTCCGCGACGTCGGCGACCACGCCGAGGTCGTGGGTGATCAGGATCAGGCCCATCCGCCGCTCGCGCTGGAGCTCGGCCAGCAGGTCCATGATCTGGGCCTGCACGGTCACGTCGAGCGCGGTGGTCGGCTCGTCCGCGATCAGCACCTCCGGGTCGAGCGCCAGCGACATCGCGATCATCGCGCGCTGCCGCATGCCGCCGGAGAACTGGTGCGGGTAGTTGCTGTACCGGCCCTTGGCGTTCGGAATCTTGACCTGGTCGAGCATCTCGATCGCGCGCTTCTTGGCGTCCGCGCGGCTCATGCCCCGGCGGACACGGAACTGCTCGGCGATCTGGAACCCGACGGTGAAGACCGGATTCAACGCGGAGAGCGCGTCCTGGAAGATCATCGCGATGCCCTCGCCGCGGATGCGGCGGCGCTCCTCGGCGGACATCTTGAGCATGTCCTTGCCGTGGAAGCGGACCTGGCCCCCGGTGACGAAGCCGGGCGGCGTGTCGAGGATACCCATGATGGTCTGCGCTGTGACGCTCTTGCCGGAGCCGGACTCGCCGAGCACGGCGAGGGTCTCCCCCGCGTCGACGTGGTACGTGACACCGTTGATGACCTTGGCGACGCCGTCCCGGGTGCGGAACTCCACCCGCAGGTCCTCGACCTCGAGGAGGCGCCCCGAGGGACGGCCGGATCCGTCGGCGCCCGTCGCGGACTGCTCGGACACGAGAATGTCGGACATTGAAGAATCTCCCCTAGCGCAGTTTCGGGTCGAGGGCCTCGCGGACCGTCTCGCCGAGCATCACGAAGCTGAGGACGGCGGTGACGAGGAACGCGGCAGGGAAGAAGAGCAGGTAGGGCGAGACCCGGATGTAGTTCTGCGCCTCACTGATCATGATGCCCCACGAGACCACCGGGGTCTTCAGGCCGATGCCCAGGAAGGACAGCGTGGCCTCCGCGCCGATGAACGACCCGACCAGGATCGTGCCGTAGACGAGCAGCGGGGCGAGGCAGTTGGGCAGCAGGTGCTTCAGGATGATCCGGCCGGTGCCGGCCCCCAGCGCCCGCGCGGCGACGATGTAGTCGGCCTCCTTGGTGGCCAGCACCGAGGAGCGCATCAGCCGCATCACGACCGGCCAGCCCAGCACGCTCAGGGACATGATGACCAGGGCCATGATCTGCCACTCGCTGTTGCTCGAGTCCGCCCCGTTGAAGGTGGTGAGAATGACGATCGCGCCGAGCACGAACGGCAGGCCGAAGAAGATGTCGGCGAACCGGGAGAGCAGTGCGTCCACCCAGCCGCCGCGGTAGCCGGCGATGATGCCCAGCGTGCCGCCGATCAGCAGCGTCCCCATCACCGAGAGCAGGGCCACCACGATGGAGGCGCGGGCGCCGTAGATGGTCCGGGCGAAGACGTCCCGGCCCTGCACGTCGTAGCCGAACCAGGCGTCGCCGGACGGCCCGACGCGGCTGTTCGCCAGCGTGCCGTTGACCGCGTCGCCCGAGGTGAACAGCGACGGGAAGGCCGCCATCACCACGAAGATCAGGATGAAGAAGGCGGAGATCCAGAACAGCGGCTTGCGGCGCAGGTCGCGCCACGCGTCGCCGAGCAGGCCGCGGGGCTTCTCCTTGCGGGCGTTCCCGGGCAGGCCCGCATCGGTGGGGGCCCCGACCTCGTTGGGATTGGTCGACGGCGGGGTCGAGACGATCGACGCGGTGCTGGGGTCACTCATAGCGAATCCTCGGGTCCAGGGCGGCGTAGAGCAGGTCCACCAGCAGGTTCATGAAGAGGTAGACGAGCACCAGAACCACCACGATGGAGACGACCGTAGAGCTCTGCTTGGTCACGATCGCCCGGAGCGCCTCGCGGCCGATGCCGTTGATGCCGAAGATGCCCTCGGTGATGATGGCGCCACCCATGAGCGCGCCCAGGTCGGTGCCGAGCAGGGTGACCACCGGGATCAGCGAGTTGCGCAGCAGGTGGACGCCGACGACCCGCCGCATCGGCAGGCCCTTCGCGATGGCCGTGCGGACGTAGTCTGCGCGCCGGTTCTCCGCGATGCTCGTGCGCGCCACCCGCGCGACGTACGCCGTGGACGCGCTGCCGAGAACGAAGCCTGGAATGATCAGTTCGGTGAACCGCATCTCGCTGGAGACCGTCGGGGTGACGATCTGCCACGTCACGCCGAACAGCCACTGGAGCACGAAGCCGACGACGAAGACCGGCAGCGCGATCAGGAACAGCGACGAGACGAGGACCAGGTTGTCGAGGAAGCCGTTGCGCCGCAGGCCGGTCAGGACGCCGGCGGTCAGGCCGATGATTGCCTCGATCGACAGGGCCACCACAGCGAGCTTCAGCGTGTTCGGGTACGCCGTCGCGATGATGTCGCTGACCTCGCGGTTGTTGAACGTGGTGCCGAAGTCCCCCTGGAACAGGTTCTTCATGTAGGTGGCGTACTGCACCCAGATCGGCTGATCGAGCTGGTACTTCTCGGTCATCATGTTGATGTACACGTCCGGGCACCGGCGGTCGCCGCACTTGCCGGCGAACGGGTCACCCGGCACGGACCAGACGAGCCAGTAGATCAGGAACGTCGTACCGATGAAGACCGGGACGAGTTGCAGTAGCCGTCTCAACAGATAACGGCCCATGGGGTGGACCTCCAGAAAGGGGGGGCGTCGGGCGACCGGCGCGGGGGGCGTCAACGTAGCGAGGGCTCTTGTACACCTCTCGCGGAACGGCCCCGGGCCGGACCCACCGGTAGGTGAGCCCGACCCGGGGTCAGACCGTTCGGATCAGAGCTCGACCGAGGTGATGTCGAGCTCGCCGACGTTGGTCAGCTCCATCTTCTTGATCTTCGTCGAGTAGCCGGACTGCTGGCCACCGAAGTAGATCGGGACGGTCGGAACGTCCTGGTCGATCAGCTTGACGGCCTCGGCGAACTTGGCGTGCGAGGCGTCGAGGCTGGGAGCACCGCTGGCCTCCTTGGCCAGGGCGTCGACCTGCGGGTTGCTGTACAGACCGTCGTTCGAGGAACCACCGGTCACGTAGAGCGGGTTGACCCAGTTCTCCACGTCCGGGTAGTCCTGCTGCCAGCCGGCGCGGTACATGCCCTTCATCTTGTGGGCGTTGATGTTCTGGCGGAACACCGCGAAGGTCGGCACACCCTCGGCGACGGCGTCGATGCCGAGGTTGGTCTTGATCTGCTGCGCGACGGCCTCCATCCACTCCTTGTGGCTGGCGTCCGCGTTGTAGTAGAGGGACAGCTTGCCGGTGAAGCCGCCCGCCTCGGCGAGGAGCTTCTTGGCCTCCTCCACGTTGAACTGGCAGGCGGTGCAGTTGCCCGGCTGCGCGCCCGGGGTCAGCGGGTTGGCCCAGCTGTCGGCCGGCTTCCGGTTACCGAAGAAGATCTTGTCGGTGATCTCCTGCCGGTTGATCGACATCGAGATCGCGCGACGCAGCTTCGGGTTGGTGAAGCGCTTGTCGTAGATCGGGAAGGCGATGATGCCGGTCGACGGGGTGGTCGACGCGACGGCGCGCTCGCCCAGGTCCGTCTTCCACTTGTCACCCGCCAGGGCGGAGACCGGAACCTGCTGCTGGAAGTCCAGGTTGCCCGAGACCAGGTCGCTGTAGGCCGCGTTGTCGTCCTGGTAGATCTTGACGGTGACGTCCTTGATCTTCATCTTGTCGCGCAGCTGGTAGTCGTCGAAACGAGTCAGCTTGATGGCGACGTTGTTCTCCCAGGAGACGAACTTCACCGGGCCGTTACCGATCGGCTTCTTGCCGAACTCCTCGGCGCTCTGAGTGAAGAACGCGTCCGGCAACGGCATGAAGGTGCTGTAGCCGAGCTTGGTCGGGAACACCGCGGTCGGCGCCGCCAGCGTGACCTCGAAGGTCCAGTCGTCGACGACCTTCAGGCCCTTCATGGTCTTCGCCGCCGGCTCCGGGGCCTTCTGCGGGCCGTCCGGGCCGTCCGGGTCCACCGTGTTGACCTCGGAGAAGCCGTCGATGTCGGCGAAGAAGCTGGAGTTCTGCGCGCCGTTCGGCCCGTAGGCGCCCCAGTTCCAGGCGTCCACGAAGTTCTTGGCCTTGACGGGGGTACCGTCGTGGAACTTCGTGTTCTGCTTGATCTTGATCGTGTAGACCTTGGAGTCGGTCGTCTCGATCGACTCGGCGACGGCGTTCTGCGGAGCACCACCGTTGTTGGGGTACTCGACCAGGCCGGTCCACATCCAGTCGATGATCTTGCCACCGTTGGTCTCGGTGGTGCTCGCCGGGATCAGCGGGTTCTCCGGCTCACCACCGTCGATGACGATGGCGCCGTCCGCGCTGTTACCGGTGTCGTCGCTGCCACTGTCGCTGCTGGAGCAGCCGGACGCGACGAGCGCGAACGCCGCGCCCACCGCGATCGCGCCGCTCGCCCGCTTCGAGACTCTCATTCCGAGGGGCCTCCTCTTTCTAACCAGGTTCGTCGTCGTTCGACGTGTTGGGGTGACGCCGCCGGTGGCCTCGACCACCGACCACCGGTCCACCGCAGAGAAATCGGGACACCCCTGATGTACCGATCCGCCGGGCCACCGCACCGTCCGGGCTCGCCACCACGCACGACTCGGCGACCACGAAACGTGACCTGTCGGTCGGATCCGTGGTCGTGAACCGAACGGGGTGCCTAACGCCGGGGGTGAGGTGCTGCAACTGTGACACCTACCGGCCCGTTGCGTGAAGGTGCCGTTATCAAGCCGTTAGTTGGCCGCAGTGTTGCCGATACTTGGGAAAAGATCATGAAACGGACCTACGGGTCCACATTGAGCAGGCAGGACGTCGCACCGATCAGGGCCAGGCGCGGAGCGTAGCCTGGACTCTGTGAGCTTCCCCGCTTCCGCGCCGGCACTCGTCGGCATCCGCCGCGCGCTGGCGGTCTTCGCCCATCCGGATGATATCGAATTCGGCTGTGCGGGCACCATAGCCGGCTGGGTGGACGAGGGGGTGGAGGTGGCCTACCTCATCGTCACGCACGGTGAGGCCGGCGGGTTCGACGACACCCCGCGCGCGGAACTGACCCGGCTGCGCGAGGAGGAGCAGCGGGCCGCCGCGGCCGCCGTGGGCGTGCGTCGGGTCGAGTTCCTCGACGGGTACGCCGACGGCACGCTCGCCCCGACCCCGGCCCTGCGCCGCGACATCACCGCGACGATCCGGCGGTTCCGCCCGGACCGCGTGCTCACCAACTCCCCGCTGCGCCGCTGGGAGCACCTCGCCGGCCCCAGCCACCCCGACCACCTGGCGGTCGGCGAGGCCACCACCTGCGCGATCTACCCCGACGCGCGCAACCGGTTCGCGTACCCGGAGCTGCTGGCGGCCGGGCTGGAGCCGTGGGTGGTCCGGGAGGTCTGGTACGCCGGCGGCCCGGCGCCGGACCACGTCGTGGACGTCACCGACCGGTACGACCGCAAGATCGCCGCGATGCGGGCGCACCGGTCGCAGACCGGCCACCTCGACGTGGAGACATGGGTGCGGGACCGGCTCACGACGGTGGCGGACAACGCCGGGCTGCCACCGGGCCGGCTGGCGGAGGCGTTCACCGTGCTGCGTACGGAGTGACCGCCCGGGCGCCCGGCCGGCGTCACACCAGGCGCCGGTCCGCGGCCCAGCGGGACAGCTCGTACCGGTTGGACATCTGGAGCTTGCGCAGCACGTTCGACACGTGCGTCTCGACCGTCTTGATCGAGATGTAGAGCTCCTTGGCGATCTCCTTGTACGCGTACCCCCGGGCGAGCAGCCGGAGCACCTCGCGCTCCCGGTTGGTCAGCTGGTCCAGCTCCGGGTCGGCCACCGGCACGTCCGGCCGGGCGGCGAACGCGTCCAGCACGAACCCGGCCAGCCGGGGGCTGAACACCGCGTCCCCCTCGGCCACCCGGCGGACCGCCGCGGCCAGCTCGTCCGGGGAGATCGTCTTGGTGACGTAGCCCCGGGCCCCGGCCCGGATCAGCCCGATCACGTCCTCGGCCGCGTCGGAGACGCTCAGCGCCAGGAACCGCACCTGCGGGTGGGTACGCCGCATCGCGTCCAGCACCGCCCGGCCGCCGCCGTCGGGCATGTGCACGTCCAGCAGCACCACGTCGGGCAGGGTCGCGGCGATCCGGCTGACCGCCTCCGCGACCGTCCCGGCCTCGCCGACCACCTCGACGTGCGCCCCCAGTTCCGCACGGACCCCCGCGCGGAACATGGCGTGGTCGTCGACGAGGAAGACCCGCAGCCGCTCGGGGCGGCCGTCCGCACCCTCCAGGGGCCCGGTCGCCTGCTCAGCCATGGTCATCTGTCCCTTTCCGCTGTGGACTGGTCCCGGGAGATCGGCAGGATCAACCGGACCTCGGTCCCCTCCCCCGGCTCGGAGCGGATCTCCGCCCGGCCGCCGTGCCGCTTCATCCGGCCGATGATCGAGCCCCGGACGCCGTGCCGGTGATCCCCCACCGTATCCGGGTCGAAGCCCTTGCCCCGGTCCCGGACGAACACGCTGACCTGATCCGGCTCCACCTCGGCGTACAGGGAGACGGTCCGCACCCCGGCGTGCCGGGCGGCGTTCACCAGCGCCTCCCGGGCCGCGGCGACCAGCGCGCCCACCCGCTCGTCGGTCTCCCGGTCGCCCACCACCACCGCCTCCACGGTGATCGCGAAGGTGTCCTCCACCTCGGCCGCGGCCTGCTCCAGCGCCGCGGCGAAGCGCTCGTTGGGCGAGGCGGTGGGCTTGTAGAGCCAGTTGCGCAGCGAGCGCTCCTGCCCCCGGGCCAGCCGCTGCACGGTCGAGACGTCGGCGGCGTTGCGCTGGATCAGGGCGAGGGTGTGCAGCACCTGGTCGTGCACCATGGCGGCCAACTCCGCCCGCTCCTGCTCCCGGATCCGCCCCTCCCGCTCCGAGCGGAGCTGGTTGTACGTCCGCCACAGCACCGGCGCGGCCACCACCCCCACACCGGCCAGCCCGACCAGCGCGAAGATGACGCCGTTGACCACGGCGTCGAAGTTCTGCACCGGCGAGTAGACCGCCGCGACCCCGATGATGCCGACCGCGACCAGTACGCCGCCGCCGATGAACCGCAGCACGAACGCGCGCCGGTCACTCTCCTCCACCACCGCGCCCAGCCAGGGCACCGGCAGCGACTCGCCCCACCGGCGGCGGCGCTCCGGCGCGGACTGGTGCCAGATCACCCCGGCGCCCACCGCGATGATCGCGACCAGCCAGCCGGCGGTGCCCGCCGCGCCGACCGAGTCGAAGACCATCATCTGGATCGCGAGCACCACGAGCCCGATCGCCACGAACGGCAGCAGCTGCGCGGGGTCCCGCCGGGCCGGTGCGGTGTTGTCGCCCGGGCGTAGTGGGACCACCGCCCAGAAGGCGGCGTAGAGCAGCAGGCCGAGCCCGCTCAGGCCCATGAGCACCAGGAACGCGACCCGCACCCGGACCACCGAGATGCCGAGGTGCTCGGCGATGCCGGCGGCGACCCCGGCGGCCATCCGATGCTCGGGTGCCCGGTAGAGGCGCGGTGGCTGGGTTGCGGCGGTGATCGGAGGCTCCCTGGTCGGGACGGGCGGGGGACGGTCGCCGGACGGTCGGCGCCGCTCCGATCGTCACACGCGGCGACCGCCGGGGACCACGGGGACGCCCCCGACATTCCAGGCCGGCGGATCTCAGGGTGGGGTCAGGGTCGGCTCCTGAGGCCGCCGGCCGGTCCGGGCGAGCAGGATCGAGGCATGACCGAGGAAGCTGCCCCGTCGCCCCGCCCCGGGGCGGCCCAACCGGGCGGACCGCCGCCGCCCCCGCCGGCCGGACCGCCGCCCACCACACCCGCCGACTGGACCGCGCCGACCACCTTCGGCCCGACGTCTGCCGGCCCCGAGGCGCCCGCCGGCCCGGGAGCGCCCACCGGCGCAGGCTCCGGCGGGACCGCGCCGCCAGCCGGTGGGTACGCGGCCCCGCCGCCCCCCGGCGGATCGGCGTTCACCTCCCGGTACGGGCTGGTCCGGCCCCGCGACGGCCGCTACCTGGCCGGCGTCTGCGCGGCGATCGGCCGCGCCACGAACACCGACCCGGTGCTCTGGCGGGTGCTGCTGGCCGTGCTCGGCTTCTTCGGCGGCATCGGCATCCTCGTGTACGTCACGGCCTGGCTGATCATCCCGGGTGAGGGCGACACCGCCTCCCCGGTCGAGTCGATGCTCGGCCGCGGGCGCTCCAGCATGTCGCCGGTGACCGTGATCGTGCTGAGCATCCTCGTCGCGGTGAGCTTCGGGTACATCGTCACGGACGCCTTCCGGGCCGTGCTGCTCGGCGCGGCCATCCTGGTCGGCGGCGCGCTGCTGCTCAACCGCGACCAGGGCGCGGCCGCGCGGGCCGCCCAGACCCACCCGGGGCCCGTCCCCGGCCCAGGCGTGCCGCCGGCCACCCCGCCGGGCCCGATGCCGCCGGTGAGCTGGCCGGCCCCACCGGCCCGGCCCCCGGCCGAGCCGACCGTCGAACTGCCACCCTGGCCGCCCGCGCCGGCGGCGGGCCCGTCGACCGGTACCCTCCCCCCGGTCGGCGGGCCGGTGGGGGCCTACCCGCCCTCCTCGCCGGCCGGATACCGGCCCCCGTTCGCCCCGCACGGCCCGTACGCCACGAGGCCGCAGCCGGCCCCTCCGCCGCCCGCACCGGCGAAGCCGCCGAAGCGGCCCCGGGAACGCTCCCCGCTGGGCGCCGTGACGTTCTCGCTGATCTTCCTGGCGTTGGGCGTGGTCGGCATCCTCGACCTGCTGGACGTCATCCACGTCGGGGCGGCGGCGTACTTCGCGGCGGCCCTGGCCACCATCGGCCTCGGCCTGCTCGTCGGGGCGTGGTTCGGCCGGGCCCGGTGGCTGATCGCGCTCGGGCTGGTCACCGCGGCGGCACTCGGCGTGGCGACCGTGGCCGAGTCCTACGACCGGATCCGGGGCGTGGGCGGGGACGTGACCTGGGCGCCCACCGACCACCGCGACCTCGCCGACCGCTACGAGAACAACTTCGGCAACGCCGTCCTCGACCTGCGCGCGATCGACTTCGACAAGCGGGAGACCAGCGTCACCGTCGCGATCAGCTTCGGGGAGGCGACGGTGGTGGTGCCGCCGAACGTCGACGTGACCACGATCGCCGACGTGAACGCCGGGGACGCCACGGTCTTCGGCAAGCGGTCGAGCGAGCTGGACGGCCGGCTCCGGGAGAGCGTCGACCTCGGTCTGGACGGCCCCGGCGGAGGAAAGCTGCGGCTCTACATCCACGTCAACGCCGGCAACCTGGAGGTGGCCCGGTGAAGGCGCACCGCACCGATCTCGTCTCGCTCGTCTTCGCCCTGCTCTTCCTCGGCCTGGCCGCCTGGTGGCTGTCCGCCCAACTGCTCGGCCTGGCCCTGCCGCCGGTCGGCTGGTTCCTGGCCGGCGGGCTGATCCTGATCGGCATGCTGGGCCTCGTCGGGGCGCTGCGTGCAGGCCGAGGTGACCGGCGGACCGCCGCAGGGCCGGACGCGACCGACGCTCCGGCGACGAATGCCGTGCCGGGTACGCGGGACGTGGACGCCGCCCTCACGGGGCAGGGCGGCGCGCCCGTGACCGGCGCCGGCCCGGCGCCCGCCGACGAGTGGCCGACCACCGCGGCCGCCGACGCCGGGACGACCGCCGTCGAGGACCGCCCGGCGGACGACGGGTACGGGCCGGCGCGCTGGTCCCCGACGGACCCGCTCGACGCCGACCCGTCCGCGCCCGGTGGGCGGGCGGCGGCCGGGCCGGACCGGGCGGACGGCTGACCACGGCGGGGCGACTCGGCGGGACGATCCGTGGCGGGACGACCCGTGGCGGTGCGACCGGCGGCGGGGGACGCATATGCTGGCCGGTGGGGTTCTCGCCTCCGCCGGCCGGCCCGCGCCGCCGGGCCTCGTCCGCGGCGAACCGCCGGGTCGCCGCGCCTCGCCCGTGGCCGAGCCGCCGGGTCGCGGGCCTCGTCCGCGGTCCGGCCGACCAGGTTGCTGTGGCGGTCCCGCCGCGTATGTCGTCTCTACCCGTCAGGAGCCCGTCCGACATGACCCAGTCCCCCGCCGTGCCCGCCGCCGGCCGGCCCGGTCCGGTCCGCATCGGCGAGCGCGCCGCCCGAACCCTCGTCAGCGAGTTGGCCCGGCGCAACGACCCCAAGCCCGCACTGCTGGTCGGTGCGGCCCCGGAGTCCGCGGTGCTGGCCGCGGCGATCGACGCCCTACTGCCCAGCGACACCCTCACCGTCGTGCCCGCCGCGACGGCCGGGCCGGCCGCGCTGCGCGAGCACGTGACGGCCCAGGGCCGCTGGGTCGCCGACCGGGTACGGGTGGTGGACTCCCTCGCCGAGGCCGACACCGCCGAGGTGGTGATCGCCGCCGAGGCGCTCACCGGCACCGTCGACGAGACCCGGACGACCATCGACGGTCTGGGCAAGTACCTTGCCGACGGCGCGGTGCTGAGCGTGGCCGCGCCCGCGACCCCCGGCCGCACCGCCGGCGCCTCCGCCGAACTGGAGCGGCAGGCGGCACTGCACGGCGTCGGCTCCGACCTGGTGCTGCGCAACACCCCGCCGGTGCGGGTGCACCGGCTGCGGTTCACCCCGGCCAGCCCGGCGCTGGCGGCCCGGCTCGCCCCCGCGTACCGCCCGTCCAGCGTCCCGCTGACCCGGAGCATGCACATCGACTCCAACGGCGTGGCCGCGGCGGGGATCGCCCTCGGCCTGGCCGCGCTGGCCCGGGTCGCCCGACCGAAGTCCCGGCTCTGGCTACTCCCGGCGCTGGCCGCCGCCCCCGTGGCCGCGTTCTTCCGGGACCCGGAGCGGGACGTGCCGGAGGACCCGTCGGCCGTGGTGGCCGCCGCCGACGGGCAGGTGCTGTCGGTGCAGCGGCTGCACGACGAGCGCTTCGGCGACGGCGAGTGGCTGCGGGTCGCCGTCTTCCTGTCGGTGCTGGACGTGCACGTCAACCGGTCCCCGGTGGCGGGCAAGGTGGTGGACTACTTCGTCGCCGACGGCGGGTTCGTCAACGCGATGAAGCCGGACGCCGAGCACAACGTGGCGGCGTACACGGTGCTCGACACCGAGCACGGGACGGTCGTCGTCGCGCAGCGTACCGGGCTGATCGCCCGGCGGATCGTGCAGCGTGCCCCCATCGGCGCGCTGCTGGCCAAGGGCGAGCGCTTCGGGCTGATCCGGTTCGGCTCGCGTACCGACGTCTACCTGCCGGCGGACGCGGCCGAGCCGCTGGTCGGGCCGGGTGACAAGGTCGTCGGCGGCGCCACCGTCATCGCCCGCTGGCGCTGAGCGCAACACACGAAGAAGGGGCGCCGCTGCTCTCAGCGGCGCCCCTTCTGCTTCGTCGGGCCGGTCAGGCGGTGCGGCGCTGGTGCAGCCACAGCAGCGGACCGCTGACCAGGTATCCCACCACGACCAGGGCGAAGGTGAGCCGGATGTCGACGAGCGCGCCGATCACCGGAGCCAGCCACAGCCACGGCGGCAGCTTCACCAGCCGGGCCAGCTTGGCGTACGGGAAGCTGCTGACCATGGCGAACGCCAGCAGCGCCACCCCGGCGATCTGCACCATGCCCGGCAGCGGCAGCCCGAGCGCGACCGTCAGGGCCAGCACGGCCGCGGCCATGGTGGTCGGCACGCCGCAGAAGAAGCGGCCGTCCTTCGGCGAGACGTTGAACCGGGCGAGCCGGATCGCGGCGCAGGCGGCGACCAGCGCGGCGGCGACCGCGGCGGCGGCGGGCGGGGCCGACCCGGCAAGCGAGGCGTACACCACCACCGGGGCGGCGAGGCCGAACGAGCACATGTCGGCCAACGAGTCCATCTGGGCGCCGAACGGGCTGGCGACCCCGAGCTTGCGGGCGAGCGCCCCGTCGAGCCCGTCGAACGCCACGCAGGCGATCAGGAGGAACGCGCCGAGCCGCACGTCGCCCCGCATGGCCACGAAGATCGCGTTGATGCCGAGCATCAGGCTGGCCAGGGTGCAGGCGTTGACCAGGGCGAACTTCGCCCGGCGGGCCGCGGTGCGCTCGCCGGGCAGCAGCGGGATCGCCATCGAGGACGAGTCGTCGTCGACCGCCGAACTGGGGGCGAGGGCCGGGCTGACCGGCACGATCGCCTCGACGTCGGTGCGCTCGTACCGGTCGAGGCCGTACCGGCGACGCTGCCGGTCGAGGTAGCGGTGCTCGGGCGAGGCCAGGTCGGCGGCCGGGGCGGCGACGCCGTCCCGGCGTCCCACCCGGACAAGCAGCACCTGGCGGGCGAACGTGCTGCTGCGGCGCAGCCGGCCCGCCCAGCGACGCCCTGCGGGGCGCGGACTGTCAGTCGTACGACGCCGGCGCCATGGGGCTCTCGGCACGTTTCCTCCATCACCGGATCGGCTGGCCGCCTCGGGGGCGGGCGTCCGGCTGTCTCGTGCCGGACCGCTGCTGGCCCGGCAGCCGTTCAAGCGGAGTACACCATTGCACAGGGGGGTGGGGCTTGGCGATAGCTGCCGGCGGCCTTACGTCTCCGTCAACCGCGCGAACCGCCTCTTCATTCCCATCTCGGGCCTCATCGCCCGTTTCTCCATCAACCCCGTCCCCAGCGTACCGGAGCGGACCGGTGCCGGCCGAACCCGCGCCCGCTATCCGGCCCGACGTCCGGTTGCCAGCGCGACGACCTCGGTCACCCGCAGCCCGCCGAGCTGTTCGGGAGTGAACCAGGCGGCGTCGGCCGTCGAACCGCCGGCCAGCTCGGTGACCCGGGCCTCGGTCGGCTCGTCCACCCGCACCCGGTAGATCACCCGGACCCCGTGCCAGTCCAGCGGCCGGCCCTCCGGCCCCAGCGCGGCCGGATTGCGCAGATTGTGTACGGCGATCAGCTCCAACACCCGGCCGAGCTGGCCGCCCTCCTCGACCAGCTCGCGGAGCAGGCCGGCCGCCGGCTGCTCGCCGTGGTCGGTGCCGCCGCCGGGCAGGTGCCACAGCCCGGCGCCCGGGTAGCCCTCCGCGATCTTCGTGAGCAGCACCCGCCCGACCGGGTCGGTGACCAGCCCGTACGCCGCGAAGCGCACCCGCCGGTCGGCCGGGGACGGCGGCAGCGGCGCGCGGGGGACGGCGCGGGGCGCGGCGGGCCGCACCGGGACGACCGGCAACCCCAGGGCCTCGGCGGTGAACGGCAGGAGCGGCAGTGCGGCGGCCTCCTCGGGAGTCGCCCAGCGCGCCAGGTCGGCACCGCCGGCCCGGTCGCCGAGCGGGTCGCCAGCCCGGTCGCCGAGCGGGTCGCCAGCCCGGCCGCGGAGCGGGTCGCCAAACCCGCCGGGGAGCAGGCCGCCGGCCTCGCCGCTGCCGGCGCGGCCGGCCTCGTCGGGCAGGCTGGCGTCGGTTGGCGCGACGGTGAAGACGATCCGGTCGGTGTGCAGCGAGACGCCCTCCTGGGGCAACGAGATGACGTCCGCGACGGCGGCGACCAGGCCGGTCACCGTGACGGCGCGCCCGGTCTCCTCGGCGAACCCCCGCACCACGCCGGCCTCCGGGTGCTCCGCGTGCGCCAGGCCGCTGCCGGGCAGCCGCCACACCCCCGGGAAGTCGGCCCGGGCCGACTCCCGCACGAGCAGCACCCGCCCGGCGCCGTCCCGGCAGATCCCGTACGCCCCGACCCGCCGCCGCTGCTCCACCCGCACCCTCTTTTCCGCCCGCACACCCCGTCGATCATGAGGTTAGCGGCACCGGAGTCGGCGTATCGTGCCGTCAACCTCATGATCGACGAAGGCGGGATCGGGGCGGGTGCCGCGAGTCGGGGCGCGGCAGTCAGGTGAGGCGGGCGGCCTGGACGGCCTCCGCTGTGACCTCCGTGAGGCGGTCGGTGGGCAGGGCGCCCAGCTCCTCGCGGGCGAACCAGCGGGCCTCGCAGGTGGAGCCGCCGACGTCCGACACGGTCGGCGGGGCGGGCTGGTCGACCACCACCCGGTAGAAGGCGCGTACGCCGTGCCAGTCGATCGGGTAGCCCTCCGGACCGAGCGAAGCGGCGTCCCGGTGGCTGGCCACGCCCAGCAGCTCGACCAGGCGACCCCGCTGGCCGGTCTCCTCGACCAGTTCCCGGATCAGCGCCGCGCCCGGCTGCTCCCCGTAGTCGGTGCCGCCGCCGGGCAGGTGCCAGCGGCCCGCGCCCGGGTACCCGTCGGCGACCCGGGTGAGCAGCACCCGCCCATCCGGGTCGGTGGCCACCGCGTACGCGGCGAAGCGCTGGGCCCGGTGCAGCCCGTCCGGGCCGGGGACCGCGTAGAACGAGGGGAACTCGGGCACCTCGTCGGGCACCACGTCGGCCGACGAGGCGGGCAGCCCGAGGGCCCGCGCGGTGAACGAGCGCAGCGGCAGCTCGCGGGCCTCCGCCAGGGTGAACCAACGGGCCAGGTCGGTCGGGCGGTCGACCCGGTCGACCAGCGTGCCGCCGCGCACCGAGACCTTGTAGATCAGCCGGTCGGTGTGGATGGTGATGCCCCGCTCCGGCAGCGCCCGCATGTCGGCCAGCACGTCGTCCAGGCCGGAGACGGCCACCGAGAGCCCCGTCTCGGCGGCGGTCTCCCGGACGACGGTGTGGTTCGGGTCCTCGCCGTGGTCGACGGCCCCGCCGGGCAGCGACCACGTGCCCGGGGTGCCGGAGCGCCCCGACGCGCGTACCAACAACACTCGGCCGGCCGAATCAGCACAAACTGCGTATGCCGCGATCCTGCGGAGCGGCTCCAGCATGGTGGTCACGGGAGAAAATTCTCCCCCGCGGCCGTTTCCTCCATCGAAAAGTGTCAGATTCCTGACCCAATGCTGGATCATCAGGGGTCGATCAGGGTAGGGATCCGGGCGGTCACCGAGGACGTGCCGGCGCCGCGCGCGGAGCGTGGAGTCATGACCTCGACCCAGAGCCACCAGGCCCCGTACAAGCAGCTCCGTCGCCCCACCACCGACCGGATGGTCGCGGGGGTGGCCAGCGGCCTCGGCCGCTACTTCGCCGTCGATCCCACCCTGGTCCGGGTGCTCTTCGCCGTCGCGACGCTGGTCACCGGCGGGCTCGCCGCGCTCGCGTACCCGATCATGTGGTTCCTGATGCCGGAGGAGCCGGCCGGCGCCCCGGCCTGGCCGCACCCGGCGGGCCCCGCGACGCAGCCCACGGGTTACGCCCCGCAGCCGGCCCACCCGTCGGCCGCGCCGACGACGCCGGCCCCGCCGCGCAACGCCGGCTCCGAGGCGCCCACCACGCCGCTCGCCGCGCCGGTACCGCCGACCGCGCCCGCCTCCGGGTCGGTGCCGCCGACCGCCGGTTGAGGCGGTCGGGGCGGCGTCACTCCCACTCGATGGTGCCCGGCGGCTTGCTGGTGACGTCCAGGACCACCCGGTTCACCTCGGCCACCTCGTTGGTGATCCGGGTGGAGATCCTGGCCACCACCTCGTACGGCAGCCGGGACCAGTCGGCGGTCATCGCGTCCTCGCTGGAGACCGGGCGCAGCACCACCGGGTGGCCGTAGGTGCGCCCGTCGCCCTGCACGCCCACGCTGCGTACGTCCGCCAGGAGCACCACCGGGAACTGCCAGACGCCCCGGTCCAGGCCGGCGGCGCTCAACTCGTCCCGGGCGATCAGGTCGGCCTTGCGGAGCACGTCGAGCCGCTCCCGATCGACCGCGCCGATGATCCGGATAGCCAGGCCGGGGCCCGGGAACGGGTGCCGCCAGACCATCGCCTCGGGCAGGCCCAGCTCCAGGCCGAGCGTGCGGACCTCGTCCTTGAACAGCGTGCGCAGCGGCTCGACCAGGGCGAACTTCAGGTCCTCGGGCAGGCCGCCGACGTTGTGGTGGCTCTTGATGTTGGCGGTGCCGGTGCCGCCGCCGGACTCCACCACGTCCGGGTAGAGGGTGCCCTGCACCAGGAACTCGACGTCGCCGTGCGAGGCGATCTCCCGGGCGGCGGCCTCGAAGACCCGGATGAACTCCCGGCCGATGATCTTGCGCTTCTGCTCCGGGTCGGTGACCCCGGCCAGGGCGCCGAGGAAGCGCTCCTGCGCGTCGACCACCTTGAGCTTGATGCCGGTGGCGGCGACGTAGTCCTTCTCCACCTGCTCGGCCTCGCCGGCCCGCAGCAGGCCGTGGTCGACGAAGACGCAGGTGAGCTGGTCCCCCACCGCCTTGTGCACCAGCGCGGCGGCGACCGCGGAGTCCACCCCGCCGCTCAGGCCGCAGATGACCTCCTTGTCGCCCACCTGCTCGCGGATGCGGGCCACCTGCTCGTCGATGATGTTCTCGGGCGTCCAGGTCGGCTCGATGCCGGCGATGTCGTACAGGAACCGGGTGAGCATCTCCTGCCCGTGCGCGGTGTGCCCGACCTCGGGATGGAACTGCACCCCGGCCCGGCGGCCCGCCAGATCCTCGAACGCGGCGACCGGGGCGCCGGCCGACTCCGCGGTGACGGTGAAGCCGGCGGGCGCCTCGGTGACGCAGTCGCCGTGGCTCATCCAGACCGGCAGATCCGCCGGAAGGTCGCGGAGCAGCACACCCGGGTCGAGCAGACGGGGGCGCAGCGGGGTGCCGCCGTACTCACGGTTACCGGTGCGGGCGACCGTGCCGCCGAGCGCCTGGGCCATCGCCTGGAAGCCGTAGCAGATGCCGAAGACCGGCACGCCCGCGGTGAACATCCCGGCGTCGACCTGCGGGGCGCCCGGGGCGTAGACGCTGGCCGGGCCGCCGGAGAGGATGATCGCGGCCGGGTTCTTCGCCAGCATCTCGGCGACGGGCATCGAGTGCGGGACGATCTCCGAGTAGACCCTCGCCTCGCGCACCCGGCGCGCGATGAGCTGGGCGTACTGGGCTCCGAAGTCCACGACGAGGACGGGGCGCGGCGTGCTCATGTGCAGAAAGCCTACCCACAGTCACCTCGCCTCCGGGCGGCGGCTGCCCCCTTCCGGCGCCGGCCGCCGCGCGCGCCCCGTGAGAGCTTCTCTACCTTCTGCGTTAACAGGGGGCCCTTCCTCACCGAAGGGCGGCGGGGGCGTCCGCCGGGACGGCCGGGCGGGCCGGCGGGACCGGGTCGAGGCGGCGGTACGGCTGGCCGAGCGGCGGCCGGGGGTCGGGCTCGCCCCTGTTGGGCCAGAACGACATCGCCCGCTCGGCCTGCGCGGTGATGGTGAGCGACGGGTTCACCCCGAGGTTGGCCGAGACGGCCGCCCCGTCCACCACGTGCAGCCCGGGGTGCCCGTGGAGCCGGTGGTACGGGTCGATCACCCCGTCGCCCGGGGTGACGCCGATCACCGCGCCGCCGAGGATGTGCGCGGTCATCGGGATGTCGAACGGCTCGGTGAGCGAGCCGCCGGGAATGCCGCCGATCTCCTCGGCCAGCAGGCGGGCGGCCTGGTTGCCGGCGGGGATCCAGGTCGGGTTGGGCGCGCCGTGGCCCGGGGCGGCGGCCAGCCGCCGGCCGAACAGGCCGCGCCGCCAGCGCGTGGTCAGCGAGTTGTCCGCCGACTGCATGACCAGGGCGACGACCGTGCGCCGCGACCAGTCGCGCACGGTCAGCATCCGGGCGGCCACCCCGGGCTGCCGCAGCAGCGTGGCCACCCAGCGGCGAACCCGGTGCGGGCCGCCGTCGACCAGCAGGGACTGGAGCAGCCCCATGGCGTTGGAGCCCCGGCCGTAGCGCACCGGCTCGACGTGGGTCTGCGGGTCCGGGTGGAACGAACTGGTGATCGCCACCCCCTCGGTGAAGTCCATTCCCTCGGCGCGGGCACGCCGCCGCGTGACGGACGCCCCGAGGATCGCCTCGGAGTTCGTCCGGGTCAGCTCGCCGAGCCGGGGCGACAGGTGGGGCAGCGCGCCGGCGGCCCGCATCCGGTGCAGCAGCCGCTGGGTGCCCAGCGCCCCGGCGGCGAAGACCACCTGGTCGGCGTGGAACACCCGGCGGCGCCGGCGCAGCCAGGCCCCGGTGCGGACGGTCTCGACCCGGTAGCCACCGCCGTCCGCGGGGCGCACGGCGGTGACCGTGGTCAGCGGGTGCACGTCCACGCCGAGCCGCTCGGCCAGCCACAGGTAGTTCTTCACCAGCGTGTTCTTCGCCCCGTGCCGGCAGCCGGTCATGCACGAGCCGCAGTGCGTGCAGCCGGTCCGGTCGGGCCCGGCCCCGCCGAAGTACGGGTCGCCGACCCGCTGCCCCGGCCGGCCGATGTGCACCGCGACGGGCGTGGGGTGGAACGTGTGCCCGACCCCCATCCGCTCGGCCACCGCCCGCATCGCCCGGTCCGCCGGGGTGTGCACCGGGTACGTGGTGACGCCGAGCATCCGCTTCGCCTGGTCGTAGTGCCGGGCCAGCTCGGCCCGCCAGTCGGTGACGTCCCGCCACTGGGGGTCGGCGTAGAACGCGTCGAGGGGCTCGTAGAGCGTGTTCGCGTAGACCAGCGAGCCGCCGCCCACCCCGGCTCCGGACAGCACCAGCACCCCGCCGCCGGCCCGGCGGTCGGCGGCGCGCAGCAGGTCGATCCGTTGCAGCCCGTAGCAGCCGAGCCGCGGCGCCCACAGGAACCGCCGCAGCCGCCACGACGTCTCCGGGAACTCGTCGTCGGCGAAGCGCCGCCCGGCCTCCAGCACGCCGACCGAGTACCCCTTCTCGGCCAGCCGGAGCGCGGTGACGCTGCCGCCGAAACCGGACCCGATGACGAGCACGTCGTACCGCATGGACGCATCATTACCAATGAGTAGCACTCGCGCCATAGACAGTTCTCGCGGGACCATGCACCCACCGGCCCCGGTGCGACGTCTGGCAGTCCGGCGTCACCGCCGAGCCTGGTATCGGGGAGGGTGGGGAGCATGGTCGGACAAGCGGGACAGGCGTTCCGGCGGTGGCGGCTCGGGCTGGCCGTCCTCGCGGCGGTCGCACTGCTGGCGGTCGGCGCCACGGTGGTCGTCCGGCTGGCCGCAGGCGTTGGGCCGCAGCGTGGGCCGGGGACGACCAACACCACCGCCGCCGTCACGCCCTCGGCGGCCGAACCCAGCCCCACGCCGAGCCCGACGCCCAGCCCCACCCCGCCGCCCGGGGCGGGGATCACCGGCCCGCTCAACCTGCTGCTGGTCGGGGTCGACACCCGGGTCAGCGTGCCCGGCTGGGAACCGCACGGCGACGCCGTACTGGTGGCGCACGTGACGAAGGAGCTGGACCGGGCGTACCTGTTCTCGCTCCCCCGCGACCTGCTGGTCGACATCCCGGCGTACCCGGAGTCGGGCTACCGGGGCGGGCGGACCAAGCTCACCCACGCGATGAGCTACGGCAGCCGGGTGCCGGGCAAGCGGCGGCAGCCGAGCACCGCGCAGGGGTACGAGCTGCTGCGCAGCACCGTCAGCGGGTACACCGGGCTGCGGTTCGACGCCGGCGCGGTGGTCACCTTCCAGGGCTTCGACAAGCTGGTGGACGCCGTGGGCGGGATCGACCTGTACGTCGACCAGCGGACCCCCTCGCTGCACCGGCGGCCGGACGGCCGGCACCGCGCCCCGGCGCCGGGCGGAGGCGGGTACGTCGGGCCGCAGATGGTCTACGAGAAGGGCGAGCGGCACCTCAACGGCTGGCAGGCGCTGGACTACGCCCGCCAGCGTTACATCCCCGGCGGCGACTACACGCGGCAGCGCCACCAGCAGCAGCTCATCCGGGCGCTGCTCCGCAGGATCCAGGCCGAGGACCTGGCCCGGCAGCCGGAGCGGGTCGAGCAGGTCGTCGCCGCGCTCGGCGACACCCTGACATACGCGGGCGGGCCGCGCGTCGTCGACCTCGCGTACGCCCTCGGCGGGCTGCCGGCCGACCGGCTCGTCCTCGTCGGCCTGCCCGGCGACTCGGTCGGCTCCGGCGGCGGGTACCGGGGCGAGCAGCTCACCCGGGTCGGCCGGGGGTTCCTGACGGCGCTCAGGGCGGGGCGGGCCGACGAGTACCTCGCCGACCACCCGGAACTGGTGGTGAAGAAGTAGGGCCGCCGGTCAGCGGGGCGCGGGGCGGGGTGGTTGCTCGGTGCCGTACAGCCAGGCGTCGAAGAGGGCGGCGAGCTGCCGGCCGGCGACCTGCTCGGCGAGGTCGACGAAGTCGGCCGTGGTGGCGTTGCCGTCGCGCCGGTCGGCCGCCCAGCTCCGCAGGATCTCGAAGAACGCCTTGTCCCCGACCGTGGTGCGCAGGGCGTGCACGGTCATCGCGCCGCGCTGGTACACGGACTGGCTGAACAGGTTCGCCGGCCCCGGCTTGCCGGGCGGGGTCCGCCACACCTGGCTGCCCGAGCCGAGGTACGCGTCGTCGAACGACTGCTGCGCGGTCCGCCCGCCGCGGTGCTCCTCCCAGAGCCACTCCCCGTACGTGGCCAGCCCCTCGTTGAGCCAGATGTCCTGCCACCTGGCCAGGGCCACGCTGTTGCCGAACCACTGGTGGGCCAGCTCGTGCGCGACCACCCCGGTGTTCTCGCCTCCACGGAAGAAGTTGGCCGAGTAGACCGGGCGGCTCTGGGTCTCCAGCGCGTACCCGATGCCCGGCTCGGAGACCACCACCCCGCCGTACGCGTCGAACGGGTACGGACCGAAGACGCCCTCCAGGTAGTCCGCCACCTCGACCGTACGGGCGATCGAGGCGTCGGCGGCCCCCTGCGGCAGCTTCGTGGTGACCGCGCTGAACACCGGCCGCCCCTTGTGCTCGCCCCGGGTCACCCGGAACTCCCCGATCGCCACGGTGCTCAGGTAGCTCGCCATCGGCGACCGCTCGGCCCACTTCCAGGTGGTCCAGCCGCCGCTGGTGCTGTTCCCCACCGGCACGCCGTTGCTGACGGCCGTCAGTCCCTTCGGGACGGTGATCTCGAAGTCGTACGCGGCCTTGTCGGAGGGGTGGTCGTTGACCGGGAACCAGGTGCTCGCCGACTCGGGCTGGCCGAGCGCCACGGCGCCGTCGGAGGTGTGCCGGAAGCCGCCCTCGCCGAGGGCCTCGTTGCGCAGCGGCGCCGGCTCGCCGGCGTAGCTGATCTCCGCGGTGAAGCCGTTGCCGGAGGTCAGCCCGGAGGCGGGGGTGATCACCAGTTCGTCGCCGGTGCGGCTGTGCCGGGCCGGGGCGCCGTCCACGGTCACCTCGCGCACGCTCAGCCCGGCCAGGTCCAGGTTGAACGAGGACAGGTCGGTGGTGGCGGTCGCCTGCACGGTGGTGGTGCCGGAGAGCCGGTCCCGCGCGGGGTCGTAGCGGACCTTCACGATGTACCGGGTCACGTCGTACCCGCCGTTGCCGTACTTCGGGAAGTAGTCGTCGCCCACCCCCGCGGCCCCGGGCTCGAACTGCCGCACCCGGGTCGGCTGCTCGCTCTCCGCCGGTAGCGGCTCGGTCGGCGTCGATCCGCAGCCGGCCACCGCGAGCGCGGCGGTCAGCAGCAGACCGGTGCCGAGGCGCGCGCCCCGCAGGCTCAGCGTCATACCCGTCGTCCCCTTCCGGCCCCCGGTGCCCGGCCCGCCCGGCCGGCGCCCCGTTCCGCCCGCGGCAGCCTACCGAGCGCGCGCGACGGCCGCGTCACGCCGGGGCGGGCCGGCTGATCCACTCCGTATCGCCGGCATGGGGGTATCCGTGCGACTCGGACACCGCCATGTCGCCGACATGGAGTCGATTCGGAGCTGGGTCACGGGAGGGCGGGGGCCGTGCCGCCGGCGAGCCAGGCGTCGAACAGGGCGCCCAGCCGCCGGCCGCAGACCCGCTCG
This sequence comes from Micromonospora sp. B11E3, assembly GCF_039871625.1. NCBI lineage: Bacteria > Bacillati > Actinomycetota > Actinomycetes > Micromonosporales > Micromonosporaceae > Micromonospora > Micromonospora sp. B11E3. Next base: position 57,952 of record NZ_JBDPMC010000004.1, read on the forward strand.
GCGAGGGCGACGAAGTCCGCCGTCGTGGCGGTGCCGCCGCGCCGCTCGGCGGTCCAGGCGCGCAGGATCCGGAAGAAGGCGTCGTCGCCGACGGTGCGCCGCAGGGCGTGCGCGGCCAGCGCGCCCCGCTGGTAGACGGCCGTGCCGAACATGCCCGCCCGGCCCGGGTCCACCGACGGCTCCGACCAGTCCGTCGCGGCGTACCGCAGCTCGAAGCTGCGCTGCGCGGTCGGGCCGCCGTCGTGCTCGGCCCAGAGCCATTCCGCGTACGTCGCGAAACCCTCGTTGAGCCAGATGTCGCTCCACCGGGCCAGCGAGACGCTGTCGCCGAACCACTGGTGGGCCAGCTCGTGCGCGACCACCCCCGGGTCGGGCCGGCCGGAGCGGAAGAAGCCCGGCCCGTACACCGGCCGGGACTGCGTCTCCAGCGCGTACCCCACGCGCTCGTCGGCGACGGCTATCCCGCCGTACGCCTCGAACGGGTACGGCCCGAACCGCTCGGCGAGGAAGTCGGCGATCTCGCCCGTACGGGCCACCGACGCGGCGGCCGGCCCGTCGGCCGGCAGGCTCGCCGCCACGGCGGTCACGATCGGCCTCCCGGCATGGGTGCCGGTGTCGACCCGGTAGTCGCCGATCACCAGGAAACTCAGGTAGCTGGCCATCGGGGCCCGCTCGGCCCAGCGCCACGTCGTCCAGCCGCCGCCGCTGGTACGGCCCAGGGGCACCCCGTTGCTCAGCGCGGCGAGCCCATCCGGGACGGTCACCTCGACCTCGTAGCCGGCCTTGTCCGAGGGGTGGTCGTTGACGGGGAACCAGGTGGCCGCCGAGTCAGGCTGGCCGAGGGCGATCGCCCCGTCGGCGGTGGCCAGGAACCCGCCGCCGCCCAGCGTGCTCTCGGCGACGGATTGGGGCACCCCCGCGTACTCCACGTCGACCGTGAACCGGGCCCCCCGGGGCAGGCCCCGCGCCGGGGTGACGACCAGCTCGCGGCCGTCCCGGGCATGCCGGGCGTTGGCGCCGTCGACGCGTACGGAGGAGACGGTCAGACCGGCGAGGTCCAGGTTGAACCGGGACAGCCCCTCGGTCGCCGTGGCGGTGACCGTGGCGTGGCCGGTGAGCCGGTCGTCGGCCGGGTCGTAGCGCACCCGCAGCCGGTAGCCGGCCACGTCGTACCCGCCGTTGCCGTACCCGGGTACGTACGGGTCGCCCGCGTCGGCCGCCCCGGCGCGCAGCCCGGACCGGTCGTCGTGCCCGGTGCAGCCGGTGACCAGCAGCACCAGCGTCAGCAGGATGCCGCCCCACCGCCCGCGACCGCCGTTCACCCCGCCGAGCCTAGAACGCGGCGCGCGGGCGCGGACCGGAATCCGCACCCGCGCGCCGAATCAGACCGGGCAGGCCGTCAGCGGTCGAGGACCAAGCCGACCTTCTGGAACTCCTTGAGGTCGCGGTAGCCGCACTTGGCCATCGCCCGGCGCAGGCCACCGAAGAGGTTGAGCTGGCCGTCCGGCTCGTCGGCGGGGCCGAAGAGCAGCTGCTCCATCGAGCCGAGCGGGTCGCCGGCCGTCTCGAACGCGCCGCGCGGCAGCGACGGGTGACTGGCCGCCGAGTGCCACCAGGCGCCGCCGGCCGGGGCCTCCTCGCACAGCGACAGCGGCTCGCCGAGCATCACCGCGTCCGCCCCGCAGCCGAGCGCCTTGGCGATGTCGCCGGAGGTCTTGATGTCGCCGTCGGCGATCAGGTGCACGTACCGGCCGCCGGTCTCGTCGAGGTAGTCCCGGCGGGCGGCGGCGGCGTCCGCGATCGCGGTGGCCATCGGCACCCGGATGCCGAGCACGGAGTCCGTGGTCGACCAGTCGTCGCCGCCGATGCCGACGATCACGCCGGCCGCCCCGGTGCGCATCAGGTGCAGCGCCGTCTTGTAGTCGGTGCAGCCGCCGACGATGACCGGCAGGTCGAGGTCCGCGATGAACTCCTTGAGGTTCAGCGGCTCCTCGGTGGTGGAGACGTGCTCGGCCGAGACGATGGTGCCCTGGATGACCAGGATGTCCACGCCGGCGTCGAGGATGACCGGGGCCAGCGCCAGGGTGTGCTGCGGGGAGACCCGGACGGCCACGGTCCCGCCGCCGGACCGCAGCTCGCGCACCCGCTCGGCGATCAGGTCCGGGCGGATCGGCTCGGCGTACGCCTGCTGGAGGCGCCGGGTGGCGGGGGCGTCCTCGTCGAGAGCGGCCAACTCCTCCAGCACCTTGGTCGGGTTCTCGTACCGCGTCCACAGGCCCTCGACGTTGAGCACGCCGAGGCCGCCCAGCTCGCCGAGCCGGATCGCCGACTGCGGGCTCATCGTCGCGTCCGACGGGTGCCCCACGCACGGGATGCCGAACGGGTACGCGTCCAGCTGCCAGGAGGTGGAGACGTCGTCGACGTCGCGGGTGCGGCGGCTCGGCACGATGGCGATGTCGTCCAGGTGGTAACCGCGCTGCGCGGTCTTGCCCAGCCCGATCTCGACCACGTCACGCATGGGGGACTCCAGTTGTCTTGGTGGGGGACGGTCAGCGGGAGTGGTAGTTGGGCGCCTCGACGGTCATCTGGATGTCGTGCGGGTGGCTCTCCTTGAGCCCGGCCGCGGTGATCCGGATGAGCTGGCCGCGGCGGTGCAGCTCGGGGATGCTCTCCGCGCCGACGTACCCCATCGCGGCCCGCAGCCCACCGGTGAGCTGGTGGGCGACCTGGGCGAGCGGGCCCCGGTACGGCACCTGACCCTCGACGCCCTCGGGGACCAGCTTGTCCTCGGCGAGCACGTCCTGCTGGAAGTAGCGGTCCTTCGAGTACGACTTGCCCTGGCCCCGGGACTGCATCGCGCCGAGCGAGCCCATGCCCCGGTACGCCTTGTACTGCTTGCCGTTGATGAAGATCAGCTCGCCGGGGCTCTCCTCGCAGCCGGCGAGCAGGCTGCCCAGCATCACGGTGTCCGCGCCGGCCACGAGGGCCTTGGCGATGTCGCCCGAGTACTGGATGCCGCCGTCACCGATCACCGGGACGCCGGCCGGGCGGGCGGCCCGGGCCGCCTCCATGATCGCGGTGATCTGCGGCACGCCGACCCCGGCGACGATCCGGGTGGTGCAGATCGCACCCGGCCCCACCCCGACCTTCACGCCGTCGGCGCCGGCCTCGACCAGGGCCCTCGCCCCGGCGTACGTGGCCACGTTGCCGCCGACGACGTCGACGACGGTGTCCCGCTTGAGCCGGGCGACCATCTCCAGCACGGCCCGCTGGTGGCCGTGCGCGGTGTCCACGATCAGCACGTCGACGCCCGCGTCGACGAGGGCCCGGGCGCGCTTGTACGCGTCCTCGCCCACGCCGACGGCGGCGGCGACCCGGAGCCGGCCCGCGGAGTCCTTGGTGGCGTTCGGGTACTGCTCGCTCTTGGTGAAGTCCTTGACCGTGATCAGCCCGCGCAGCTTGCCCGTGGCGTCGACGATCGGCAACTTCTCGACCTTGTGCCGGCGCAGCAGCTCCAGCGCCTCGTCCTTGCTCACCCCGACCGGCGCGGTGACCAGCGGCGTCGGGGTCATGATCTCGCGGACCCGGGTGGCCGGGTCGGAGACGAAGCGCATGTCCCGGTTGGTGACGATGCCGACCAGCTGGCCCTCGCCGTCGACCACGGGCACGCCGGAGATGCGGTAGCGGCCGCAGAGCGCGTCGACCTCGCGCAGGGTGTCGTCGGGGCTGGCGGTCACCGGGTTGGTGATCATGCCGGACTCGGAGCGCTTGACCAGGTCGACCTGGAGCGCCTGGTCCTCCACGGAGAGGTTGCGGTGCAGCACGCCGATGCCGCCCTGGCGGGCCATGGCGATCGCCATGCGCGCCTCGGTGACCGTGTCCATCGCGCTGGACAGCAGCGGCACGTTCAGCTCGATGTTTCTGGTCAGCCGGGTACGGGTGTTGACCCGACTGGGCACCACGTCCGACTCGGCGGGCTGCAGCAGCACGTCGTCGAAGGTGAGGCCGAGCGGGACCACCCGGGCCGAGCCGGCGGGCAACTCCGGCAGGTGGCCGCCCAGCTCGCCGTTGTCGGCGCCCGCGGCAGGTCCCGTGCCGTCCCCGGCGCCTACAGGAAAGTCGGTGCTGGGCGAATTCTCCACGTTTTGCTCTCCTGAGCTGTCTCGGGGGCTGCGAGCGGGATGGCGCGCGGGGGCGCCGGCCACGCGGCGTGACGGCGGGCCCGCCCCAATCGTACCCATCGGGCCCGCCCGCCCTCGTCGGTGCCGCCCGCCGGACGACGCAGCGTGACGACGGTCGCAGGGCGGCCTTCGACGCGGGGTGACCGGCGGGGACGGGAGACCTTTCGGCGGCGGGTGACCGGCGGGGACGGGTGCGGACGGGACGGCGCGCGGGGTTTACGGTGAGGGGGTGCACGACGAGCCCATCGACCCGTTCAACGGCGACCCGGCCGATCCGGCGGCGGAGCTGCACGATCCGGACGACGACGCCGCGCTCGACCCGCTGACCGAGGTCGAGCGGCAGGACGTGCTCGAGGACCTGGCCGACCTGGAGATCTACCAGGCCCTGCTGGCGCCGATCGGGGTGCGCGGCCTGGTGATCGAGTGCGAGGACTGCCGGGAGCCGCACTACTTCGACTGGGACCTGCTCCGGGGCAACCTGCGCCACCTGCTCAACTCCGGCCGGCCGCGGGTGCACGAGCCGGCCTACGACCCCGACCCGGACCACTACGTCACCTGGGACTATGCCCGCGGCTACGCGGACGGGGTGCACGACACCCTCAGCGAGGGCCCCGACGACGAGGCCGACCCGCGCACCTGACCGGGCGTCCGGCCGCGCCAGGCCGTGATCGACTCCATGTCGGCGACACGGCGGTGTCCGCACGGCAGCGTCCCGCCCATGTCGGCGACATGGCGGCAGCCCCGCCCCGCGTCGGCGCCACGGAGTGGATCTTCCAGGCGGGTGAGGCGATGGGAGCCGTCAGGCCACCAGGCCGGCGCGGAAGCCGGCGGCGACCGCGTGCGCGCGGTCGCGGGCGCCGAGCTTGCGGAAGAGGCGGCGGGCGTGCGTCTTGACGGTGTCCTCCGAGACGAACAGCTCCCGGCCGATCTCGGCGTTGCTCTTGCCCTCGGCCATGCCCAGCAGCACCTGCAGCTCCCGCTCGGTGAGGCCGATCTGGCTCCGGGGGCCCCGGGCCGGGCCCGACCGCGTCTCCTCGGGCGCCTCGCTGGGCTCGCCGCCGGCGGAGTCCGGCTCGTCGTCGCCGCGCTGCACGGGCACCACGGCCGGGGCGGCGCCCGGCCCGTCCTGAGTCCCGGACCAGGCCGGCGCGGGCTCGTCGGGCGCGCGGCCGGCCGGCGCGGGGCGGCCCGTGCCGCCGACCGCCGCGGCGTCGCGGGCCGGGTCGGTCACCCGGTGCCGGGCGGCCCGACCGGGCGCGGAGAGCAGCAGCAGGGCCTTGGCCACGGCGCTGGTCAGGTCGTGGTCGGCACCCTGGATCAGGCCGCGCGCGCCGGCCCCGATCGTGGCGGCCGCCGCCTCGGACTCCTCGGCGCCGAGCAGCAGCACCGCGGCCTGCGGCGAGCGGGCCAGCACCCGGCGGACGAAGCCGGGGCTGTCCGGCCGGGTGAGCGCCGTGTCCGCCAGTACGACGTCGGCCGGGCGCTCCGCCAGCCGCAGCATCACCTCGGGATCGGAGACGGCGGTACGGACGGCGGCGGACAGTCCGAGACGGGCCGCCGCTGAGGTGAGTTGCTGCGCGGCGAGCGGTGTCCGAACGCACACGAGAACGGTACGCACTGTGATCTCCTCTCCGACCTGAGTCGACCACGGCGAGGTCGGGTCGGGTGGGCGTTCCCGGCAATCCTCCGAACTTTTCCGACAGATAGGGCATATGCCGCATCTTGTCCGAGGTTTTCGATCACATGGGTGTGAGCGAGCGCCCACGGGGGTACGGGGGATGCCAAGCTGGACACGGTGCGCCAGCGCGGCCAGCCGGCCGGACACCGGTCAACGACGATCTCCGCGGTGCCGCGCGGGAGGAGGGGTGCTGATGTCGAACGTACGCAGACTGCCCGGACCCATCGTGGACCTCTGGGACTGGCAGCGGCTCGGTGCCTGCCGGGGTCGCGACAGCGCCCAGTTCTTCCACCCGGACGGCGAGCGCGGCTCCTCCCGCCTGCGCCGCGAGTCCGGCGCGAAGGCGGTCTGCCGGGCCTGCCCGGTGCGCGCCGAGTGCGCCGCCCACGCCCTGTCGGTACGGGAGCCGTACGGCGTCTGGGGCGGCTTCAGCGAGTCCGAGCGGCTGCGGCTGCTCGCGCTGGGCTGGGAGGACCTCGCCGACCGCCGGCAGACCCGCGTCGACGTGGCCCGCCTGGAGGCCCGCCTCGGCGCCCCGCACAAGTCGACGGTCCCGACCCAGCGCAACGTCGCCTGACCGACCCCACCGTCCCACCGACGCCGCGCCCCACCCCGGGGCGCGGCGTCGCCGCATCCCCACCCCCACCACCGCCCCCGGGCACCGCCGCTGATCATGGAGTTGGCGGCGTTTTCGATCTCCAAACCGCCGGTCAACCTCATGGTCAACGGGGAAGAGGTAACCCCGGCGGGGGCGGGGCGGGCAGAGTCAGTGGACGGTTACGCGGAGCGTGTGCCAGCCGGTGGCGCCGTCCGGGGCGACCGGCTGCCGGCGCTCCGGCTGGGTCTCGCCGTCGGCGTCCGTCGCCCGTACCTGGAGGACGTGCTCGCCCGGCGTGGCCTCCCACCGCCAGGACCACTGCACCCAGGTGTCCGCCGACACCGCCGGGGCCAGCGTCGCCTGCCGCCACGGCCCCCCGTCGACCCGCACCTCGACCGCCCGGATGCCCCGGTGCTGCGCCCACGCCACCCCCGCCACCGGGATCGTCCCGGCGGTGAGCCGATTGCGCGACCGGGGCGTGTCGATCCGCGACTGGGTCTTCACCGGCCCCTGCGCCGACCAGCCGCGCGGCACCCAGTACGCGTCGAAGTCGGCGAAGCTGGTCAGCTCCAGCTCGGTCACCCACTTGCAGGCCGAGACGTAGCCGTACAGGCCGGGCACCACCATCCGCACCGGGAAGCCGTGCTCCACCGGCAGCGGCTCGCCGTTCATCCCCACCGCCAGCAGGGCGTCCCGGCCGTCGCGCAGCACCGCCGTGGGGGTGCCGCAGGTCCAGCCGTCGACCGAGCGCCCCACCACCTGGTCCGCGCCGTCCTCCGGGCCCGCCTCGTCGAGCAGTTCCCTGATCGGTACGCCCAGCCAGCGGGCGTTGCCGATCAGGTCCCCGCCCACCTCGTTGGAGACGCAGGCGAGGGTGACGTACCGCTCGACCATCGGACGGGCCAGCAGGTCGGCGAAGCTCAGCTCCAGCGGGTTGCGGACCCGGCCGTGCACGCGCAGCCGCCAGGTGTCGGGATCGACCTGCGGCACCACCAGGGCGGTGTCGATCCGGTAGAACCCGAAGTTCGGGGTGACGTACGAGGCGAGCTGGGCGAGGGAGAGGTCCGCCCCGGCCGGCACGGCCGGGGCGGGCGAAGCCGGCGCCGGTAGGACGACCGCCCGGCGGGCGGCGGACACGCTCCGCCGGCCGGCCAGCCAGTGGCCGCCCAGCCCCGCGACGGCCGCCCCGCCGGCCAGCGCCCCGACGCCGGCGAGGAACCGCCGCCGCCCCTCGGGCTGAACGGCGGGCGCCTCCGGGACGTCAGCGGGCGCGGTGGGCGCAGTGGGCGCAGTGGGCGCGGTGGGCGCAGTGGGCGCAGTGGGCGCAGTGGGCGCAGTGGGTGTGGACGCCCCCGAGGTGGGCGGGATCCACGGCCAGGGATCGGGCTGGAGCGGGCCGGCCAGCAGGAGCCAGAGCGCCAGCGCCCCGAGGCCCGCCCCGACCAGCGCGGGCAGCGCGTCGGCGGCGTTCGCGCCGGCCCGGGCCAGCGCGGCGGCCACCCCCAGTGCGGCGAAGGCCGCGATCCCGGCCAGCCCGACCCGGAAACGACGCGCGGCGAGCACCCCGAACAGCGCCGCGAAGGCCGCCAGCAGCAGCGCCGTCCCGACCAGGAGGGCGACCTTGTCGTACGTGCCGAAGACGGCGATGCCGAACTGCTTGACCGACTCGGGGACGGTGTCCACCACCAGTCCCCCGACCGCGACCAACGGCGCCGACCGGGGGCCGGTCAGCACCGCCACCGGCTCGGCCGCGCCGATCGCCACGGCGGCGGCGGTGATCCCGGCCAGCGCGGCGTACCCGCGCGACATGCTCTCCATGCCGCCAGTGTCGACGCTCCGGCCGGCCGGGCAACAGCCACGGGGGCGTTCCGTAAGCATCCCGAAAGGCGTCAGGGCACGCCGTCGGGTGACGGCGTGCCCTTCAGCGCTGTCGTACGGCGTCGGTCAGAAGCCCGGGCCGTGCTGGTGGCCGTGGCCGTGCGAGTGGCCGTGGCCCCCGGCGGCGGCCGGCTCCGCCTTCACCGGCTTCTCCACCACCAGGCTCTCGGTGGTGAGCAGCAGGCCGGCGATCGAGGCGGCGTTGGAGACCGCGTTGCGGGTCACCTTCACCGGGTCGAGGATGCCGGACTTGACCAGGTCGACGTAGACGCCGCTGGCGGCGTCGAGGCCGTTGCCCCACTCCTGGCCGGCGACCTTCTGCACCACCACGTAGCCGTCGTGGCCGGCGTTCTGGGCGATCCAGCGCAGCGGCTCGACCAGCGCCTTGCGCACGATCGAGACGCCGACCTTCTCGTCCCCGGTGAAGCCGAGGTCGTCGTCGAGCACCGGCACGATCTGCGCCAGGGCGGCACCGCCGCCGGGCACCGTACCCTCCTCGACCGCGGCCTTGGTCGCGGCGATCGCGTCCTCGATGCGGTGCTTGCGCTCCTTCATCTCGACCTCGGTCGCCGCGCCCACCTTGATGACCGCGACGCCGCCGGAGAGCTTCGCCAGCCGCTCGGAGAGCTTCTCCCGGTCCCACTCGGAGTCCGAGGCCTCGATCTCCTTGCGGATCTGGGCCACCCGGTCGGCAACCTCGCCCGCCTGGCCGCCGCCGTCGACGACCGTGGTGTTCTCCTTGTCCACCACGACGCGGCGGGCGGTGCCGAGCACCTCCACGCCGACCTGGTCGAGCTTGTAGCCCAGCTCCGGGGCGATCAGCTCGGCGCCGGTCAGGATCGCCATGTCCTGCAGCATCGCCTTGCGGCGGTCGCCGAAGCCCGGCGCCTTGACCGCGCAGACCTTGAGGGTCTTGCGGATCGCGTTGACCACCAGGGTGGACAGCGCCTGGCCCTCGACGTCCTCGGCGATGATCAGCAGCGGCTTGCTGTCCTGGAGGACCTTCTCCAGCAGCGGCAGCAGCTCCTCGATCGCCGAGATCTTCTGCGTGGTGATCAGGATGTACGGGTCCTCCAGGACCGCCTCCTGAGCCTCCACGTCGGTGACGAAGTTCGGGGAGATGAAGCCCTTGTCGAACTGGAGACCCTCGGTCACGTCCAGCTCGGTGGTGAGGGCGGAGCCCTCCTCGACGGTGATGACGCCGTCGCGGCCGACCTTCTCCATCGCCTCGGCGATCAGCTCGCCGATGGTGGCGTCCTGCGCGGAGATCGTCGCGACGTGCGCGATCGACTCCTTGCCGGCGACCTCGACGGCCCGGCCCAGCAGGGCCTCGGAGACCTTGGCGGCGGCCGCGTCGATGCCGCGCTTGAGCCCGGCGGGGTTGGCCCCGGCGGTCACGTTGCGCAGGCCCTCGCGGACCATCGCCTGGGCGAGCACGGTCGCGGTGGTGGTCCCGTCGCCGGCGACGTCGTTGGTCTTGGTCGCCACCTCCTTGACCAGCTGCGCGCCGAGGTTCTCGTACGGGTTGGTGAGCTCGATCTCCTTGGCGATGGTCACGCCGTCGTTGGTGATCGTGGGCGCACCGAATTTCTTGTCCAGGACGACGTTGCGCCCGCGCGGGCCGAGAGTGACCTTGACCGCGTCCGCGAGGGCGTTGACACCGTGCTCCAGCAGGTGCCGGGCGTCGTCCGAGAAGCTCAGGATCTTCGCCATCTGTATCCCTTCGAAGCGACGCTGCCCCGGCCCGGCGAGCCGGACCGGGGCAGCGACACTGATCGGTTGCTTACTTCTCGATGACCGCGAGGACGTCGCGGGCGGAGAGCACCAGGTACTCCTCGCCGGCGTACTTGACCTCGGTGCCGCCGTACTTCGAGTAGATGACGGTGTCGCCGACCTTGACGTCAACCGGAATCCGGTTGCCCTTCTCGTCGACGCGGCCCGGGCCGACAGCGAGGACGGTGCCCTCCTGCGGCTTCTCCTTGGCGGTGTCGGGGATCACGATGCCCGACGCCGTGGTGGTCTCAGCCTCGTTCGCCTGGACCAGGATCCGGTCCTCGAGCGGCTTGATCGCAACCTTGGTCGCGGTAGTCACGGGCATACCCTCCTGGGGTACTTGGTTTCGTTGCCGGTCGGCATGCCGACCAGCGTCAATCTGCCACATGCCACCGGGCGGGGCCGTCGTCGCGGGTGCCGGTCCGCCTGGCGCTCAGCCCCCGGGCACGGGCCCGGAAGCTGGCACCCTCGATGGGAGAGTGCTAATCGCAGGTTATTCCTCGGCTAGCACTCCGTCAAGGAGAGTGCCAACGCGCCACCCCCCGTGTCGCCGCGCAGCCTCGAAACGGGTGGCGTCGACGGCTCAACCGGCCGGCGCAGTACGCCGGCGTCCCTGTGGAGCTGCCCGCACGGACGGGGCAGCTCCACAGGCGGCCGAGAGGGTGGGGCCGGCCTGCACGGAGCCAGCATCCGCACGACCGCCGGCTGGGCGACCGGCGCAGGGGGGCAGGCGCCGACACCACCGTCCGGGCGGCCCGGCGGGGCCGGGACAATGGCCGCGTGGATCTGGACCAGCTCGCCGCGCTGCGTACCCCCGAGGGGTCGGCCGCCCTCGCGGCGGCGACCGAGGTGGCCGGCGGCGACCCGCTCGCGGCGGCAGCCGCGCTCCGCTCGGCCGGGGTGCCCGGCGGGCTGGCCGCCGCCGCGCTGACCCAGGCCGAGCTGCGCCGCCGCGCGGCGACCAAGTTCGGCCCGGCCGCCGCCGGCATGTTCCTCACCCGGGCGGGACTGGAACAGGCCACGCGCGGGGTGGTGTCGGCCCGGCGGGCCCGGCGGCTGCGCGCCGCCGGGGTGCGCACCCTCGCCGACCTGGGCTGCGGCCTCGGCGCGGACGCGCTCGCCGCCGCCCGCGCCGGCATCCGCGTGTACGGGGTGGAGGCCGACCCGCTCACCGCAGCGATGGCCGCCGCGAACGCCGAGGCCGCCGGGCTGGCCGACCTGTTCACCGTGGAGTGCGGCGACGCCACGGAGTTCGACGTGTCCCGGGTCGACGCCGTCTTCTGCGACCCGGCCCGCCGCCGGGCCGGCACCGGCCGGCGGATCTTCGACCCGAACGCGTACTCGCCGCCGTGGGACTTCGTCGTCCGGCTGGCCGAGCGGGTGCCGTACACGGTGGTGAAGGTCGCCCCCGGCCTGGACCACGCGCTCATCCCGGCGGGCGCGGAGGCGGAGTGGGTGAGCGTGGACGGCGACCTGGTCGAGGCCGCCCTCTGGTGCGGCCGGCTCGCCGAGGTCCCCCGCCGCGCGACGCTGCTGCACGGCGACGCCGCCCACGTGTTGACCGGCTCCGGCGCGGCGGAGGCGCCGGTCGGCCCGGTACGCCGGTACGTCCACGACCCCGACCCGGCCGTGGTCCGCGCCCACCTGGTCGCCGAGCTGGCCGACGCCCTCGGCGCGACGCTGGCCGACCCGAGCATCGCCTACCTGTACGCCGACGCCCCGGCCGCGACGCCGTTCGCCCGCTGCCTGGAGGTCACCGACGTGCTGCCGTTCTCGCTGAAGCGGCTGCGGGCCCTGCTGCGCGAGCGGCGGGTGGGCCGGGTCGAGATCCTCAAGCGCGGCTCGGCGCTGGAGCCGGAGCGGCTGCGGCGGGACCTGCGGCTGGCCGGCCCGGAGGCGGCGAGCCTGGTGCTGACCCGGGTTGCCGACGCGCCCACCGTCCTGGTCTGCCGCCCGGTGTGAAAGTCCGTTAGCTTGTCCGTCATGGCGGGACAGGGCACTCCGGCTACGGCGCTGCTGACCAAGCGGAAGATTCCGCACAGCACCCACCCGTACGACGTCTCGCCGGACGCGCCGAACTACGGCGCGCTCGTCGCGGCGGCCCTGGGGGCGCCCCCGGAGCGGGTGTTCAAGTCCCTGGTCACCGAAGTCGACGGGGCGCTCGCCGTGGCGGTCGTGCCGGTGACCGGCGAGCTGGACCTCAAGGCCATGGCCGCCGCGCTGGGCGGCAAGCGGGCGACGATGGCCGACCGGGCCGTCGCCGAGCGGGTCACCGGATACGTCCGCGGCGGGATCAGCCCGCTCGGCCAGCGCAAGCGCCTGCCCACGGTCCTCGACTCCTCCGCGCTGGCGCACGACACGATCTACGTCTCCGCCGGCCGCCGGGGCCTCCAGGTCCAACTCGCCCCCGCCGACCTGGTCGCCCTCACCGACGCCGCGACCGCCCCGCTGGCCGCCCGCTGAGCGACCGGCCACGTCTCCGGCGCGTTCTGCCGGGCGCGTCCACCACACACCCCTCGCCAGTTCCGTCCCCGAAAGGAACCGTGCACATGCGCAGCGGGATCCTCACCATCGCCGCGGCCGGCCTGCTCGTCACCGGCAGCCTGACCGCCTGCGGCGGGGGCTCCGGCGCCGACCCGGCCGGCCGGCCGAAGCCGAAGATCGGCGTGATCCTGCCGGACAGCGGCTCGTCGAACCGGTGGGAGACCGCGGACCGCCGGTACCTGGCGGCCGCGTTCAAGGCCGCCGGGGTGGACTACGACATCCAGAACGCCCAGAACGACAAGGCGCGGTTCGTCACCATCGCGGAGCAGATGATCACCAACGGCGTGACGGCGCTGATGATCACCAACCTCGACTCGGGCACCGGCAGGGCCGTGCTGGACAAGGCCACCCAGAAGGGTGTCGCCACGATCGACTACGACCGGCCCACCCTCGGCGGCTCCGCCCAGTACTACGTCAGCTTCGACAATGTCGCAGTCGGCCGGCTCCAGGGCGAGGGCCTGGTCAGGTGCCTGGCCGACAAGGGGGTACGGAATCCCGTGGTGGCCGAACTGAACGGCGCGCCGACCGACGACAACGCCGCCCAGCTCAAGGAGGGCTACGACTCGGTCCTCGACCCGAAGTACGCGGCCGGGGAGTACGTCAAGGGCCCCGACCAGGACGTACCCGAGTGGAACAACACCACCGGCGGCACCACCTTCGAGCAGATGCTGACGCAGACCGGCGGCCGGATCGACGGCGTGCTCGCCGCCAACGACGGGCTGGCCAACGCGGTCATCTCCGTGCTGGCGAAGAACAAGCTCGCCGGCAAGGTCCCGGTGACCGGCCAGGACGCCGACGCGCAGGCGCTGCAGCACATCCTGTCCGGCGACCAGTGCATGACCGTGTACAAGCCGATCAGGCAGCAGGCCGAGGCCGCCGCCCGGCTGGCCGTCGCGCTGGCCAGGGGCGAACGGAGGAGGACCGACCAGGTCTTCCGGGACCCCGAGGGCAACCGGGACGTGCCCGCGGTGCTGCTGGCCGCCCAGCCGATCACCAGGGAGACCGTGAAGAACGTCATCGCCGACGGCTTCGTCAGCAAGGACGCCGTCTGCACCGGGAAGTACGCGGCGCTCTGCGCCTCGGCCGGCGTGAGCTGAGCCGACCGGGCCCGGCCGGCGGGCGCGCACCCGCCGGCCGGTGCTGGCCATCGCCGGGCCCCCGATTCGCCACGCGCACGCGAAGGAGACCCCTTGCCCGAGACACCCCTGCTGGAACTGCGCGGAGTCGACAAGAGCTTCGGCCCCGTGCAGGTGCTCCGCGACGTCGCCTTCTCCGTCCATCCGGGCCAGGTGACCGCGCTGGTCGGCGACAACGGCGCCGGGAAGTCGACGCTGGTCAAGTGCATCAGCGGCATCTACGACACCGACGCGGGCGAGTTCTTCTTCGAGGGCCGGCCGGTGACCGTCAACGGCCCCCGGGACGCCGCCGGCCTGGGCATCGAGGTGGTGTACCAGGATCTCGCCCTCTGCGACAATCTCGACATCGTGCAGAACATGTTCCTCGGCCGGGAGCGGCGCTCGGGCCTGGTGCTCGACGAGGCGGCCATGGAGGAACTGGCCGCCGAGACGCTGGCCGGGCTGTCGGTGCAGACCATCGGCTCGCTGCGGCAGCACGTCTCCGCCCTCTCCGGCGGGCAGCGCCAGACCGTGGCGATCGCCAAGGCCGTCCTGTGGAACAGCAAGCTGGTCGTCCTCGACGAGCCCACCGCGGCGCTCGGCCTGGCCCAGACCGCCCAGGTGCTCGAACTGGTCCGGCGGCTGGCCGACAACGGGCTGGCCGTCGTGCTCATCTCGCACAACATGAACGACGTCTTCGCCGTCTCCGACCGGATCGCGACCCTCTACCTCGGACAGATGGTCGCCCAGGTCAGGACAACGGACGTCACGCACGCCCAGGTGGTCGAGCTGATCACGTCGGGGCGCAGCGGCAGGCTCGGCCGGGCCGCCGAGAACACCAACGGGTACGGCGGCGCCGGGACGGCGGGGGCCGGCGAATGACGACCCAGCCGAAGACGGTCCCCCGCGAGCCGGCGGCCGTCACCCCGCCGCCCTCCATCGGCAGCCACTTCCGGGGCTACCTCGCCCGCCTGCGGGGCGGGGACATGGGCGCCCTGCCGGCCCTGCTCGGCCTGCTCGTGCTCTGCACGTTCTTCTCGGTCATCCGGCCCAACTTCCTCACCGCCGGCAACTTCGCCAACCTGTTCACCCAGGGGGCGACCGTCGTACTGATCGCGATGGGCCTGGTGTTCGTCCTGCTGGTGGGCGAGATCGACCTGTCCGCCGGCTTCGCCAGCGGGGTCTGCGCGGCGGTGCTGGCCAACCTGCTGACCCTGCAGGGACAGCCGTGGTACGTGGCCACCCTCGCCGCGCTCGCCACGGGCGCGCTGATCGGCCTGGTGCTGGGCTTCCTGGTCACGAAGGTCGGGATACCGTCCTTCGTGGTCACCCTGGCGGCCTTCCTCGCCTTCCAGGGGGTGATGCTGCTGCTGATCAAGGGCGGCACCAACGTGCCGGTCCAGGCGGCCCCCATCGTCGCCATCGAGAACAGGTACCTGCCGCCGCT
The DNA here is from genome assembly GCF_039871625.1 of Micromonospora sp. B11E3. Taxonomy (NCBI): domain Bacteria; kingdom Bacillati; phylum Actinomycetota; class Actinomycetes; order Micromonosporales; family Micromonosporaceae; genus Micromonospora; species Micromonospora sp. B11E3. The sequence continues at coordinate 73,166 of NZ_JBDPMC010000004.1, forward strand.
GGTCGGCTGGCTGGTGGCCGCCGTGGCCGTGGGCGGCTACGCCGCCGCGCAGCTGCTGCGCCACCGCGACCGCTCCGCCCGGGGCCTGGTGACCGACCCGCTGTCGGTGGTGCTGCTCCGGATCGGCGGGCTCGCCGCCCTCCTGGGCGCCGGCGTGTACGTGCTCAACCTGGAGCGCAGCCTCAACGCCCTGATCAGCTCGAACCGCGGCATGCCGGTGGTCGTGCCGCTGCTCGGCGCGCTGCTCGTCGGGCTGACGTTCCTGCTGAGCCGCACCGCGTACGGGCGGCACGTGTACGCGGTCGGCGGCAACCGGGAGGCGGCCCGCCGGGCGGGCATCGACGTGGACCGGATCCGCATCTCGGTCTTCGTGGTCTGCTCGTCCATGGCGGCGGTCGGCGGCATCGTGGCGGCCAGCCGGTTCAGCTCCGTCGACGCCAACACCGGCGGCAGCGACGTGCTGCTGTACGCGGTCGGCGCGGCCGTCATCGGCGGCACCAGCCTCTTCGGCGGCAAGGGCCGGGTGATGGACGCGGTGCTCGGCGGGGCGGTGGTGGCGGTGATCGACAACGGCATGGGCCTGCTGGACGCCAGCTCCGGTGTGAAGTACGTCTTCACCGGGCTGGTGCTGCTCCTGGCCGCCGGGGTCGACGCGCTCACCCGACGCCGGGCCGCCGCCACCGGGAACCGCTGAGCACGCCATGCGAGTCGGGCCGAGCCAGGAGGAGATCCGCCGCCAGAACCTGGGGGCGTTGCTCCGTTACGTCCACATCCACGGCGCGACCTCGCGGGCCGAACTCACCTCCGCCCTCGGCCTCAACCGCAGCACCATCGGGGCGCTGACCGCCGACCTGACCAACGCCGGGCTGGTCAGCGAGGGCGCGCCGAAGGAGACCGGGCGGGCCGGCCGCCCCTCGCTGGTCGTCCAGCCCGAGTGGGACCGCGTGCACGCGTTCGCGTTCAGCATCGAGGTGGACCGCCTACGGGTCGCCCGGATCGGCCTCGGCGGCGCCGTACTCGACCGCCGCGAGCTGGCCCGGCCCCGCGGGCTGGTGGCCGCGGAGACCGTCCCGCTGCTGACCGGTGCCCTGAAGGAGATGCGGCGGGCGGTACCGGCCGGCACGATCTGCGTCGGCGCCGGAATCGCGGTCTGCGGGATGGTCCGCCGCGACGACGGCATGGTCCGCCTGAGCCCGCACGCTGGCTGGGTGGACGAGCCGATCGGGGCGGCCCTGGCCGCCGAGCTGGGCGCGGGGGCGACGCTGGCGGTGGGCAACGTCGCCGACGTGTGCGCCTTCGCCGAGCACGCCCGCGGCGTGGCGGCGGGCTGCGACAACGTCCTCTACCTGTACGGGGACGTGGGCGTCGGCGCCGGCATCATCGCGGGCGGCCGGCGGCTGACCGGGCACGGCGGGTACGGCGGCGAGGTCGGCCACATGGTCGTCAACCGGGACGGGAAGCCCTGCGAGTGCGGCTCGCGGGGCTGCTGGGAGACCGAGATCGGCGAGTACGCCCTGCTGCGCGGCTCGGGCCGGGCGGAGGCCCACGGCCGGGAGGCGGTGCTCGCGGTCTTCGACGCCGCCTCCCGGGGTGACGCGCGGGCCCAGGCGGCGGTACGCCAGGCCGGCGACTGGCTCGGCTTCGGCGTCGGGAACCTGGTCAACATCTTCAACCCGGAGATGGTGGTCTTCGGGGGGACGCTGCGGGACCTCTACCTCACGGCGGCGGCCCAGGTGCGCAGCCGGCTCAACTCGGTGGCGCTGCCGGCCTGCCTGGAGCACGTCCGGCTGCGCACCCCCGGGCTGGGGGACGACGCGGTCCTGATCGGCGCGGCCGAGCTGGCCTTCGAGCGGCTGCTCGCCGACCCGCTGGACGCCGCCTGACGGCTTCCCGACGCCCCCGTGCCCGACCTCGGCGTGGGCAGCAGGCTCAGCCGTGCCAGGAGCGCCAGAGGGCGGCGTACGAGCCACCGGCGGCCACCAGCTCGTCGTGCGAGCCCAGCTCGGTGATCCGGCCGCCCTCCACCACCGCCACCCGGTCGGCGTCGTGGGCGGAGAAGAGCCGGTGCGCGATGGCGACGACCGTCCGGCCCTCCAGTACGGCGGCCAGCGACCGCTCCAGGTGCCGGGCGGCCCGGGGGTCGATCAGCGAGGTGGCCTCGTCCAGGACCAGGGTGTGCGGGTCGGCCAGCACCAACCGGGCCAGCGCGAGCTGCTGCGCCTGGGCCGGCGAGAGCGGGTGCCCGCCCGCGCCGACGATTGTGTCCAGCCCCTGCGGCAGCGCGTCCGCCCAGTCGAGCGCGTCGACGGCGGCCAGCGCGGCCCGGACCCGGGCGGGCTCGGCGTCCGGCCGGACCATGGCCACGTTGTCGGCGAGCGTGCCGATGAAGACGTGGTGCTCCTGGCTGACCAGCGCGACGTGCCGGCGCAGCTCGGCCAGGGGCAGGTCGTCCAGCGGCCGGCCGTCCACCGTCACCGACCCGGCACGCGGGGCGTGCACCCCGGCCAGCAGCCGACCCAGGGTGGACTTGCCCGCCCCGGACGGGCCGACCATCGCCAGCCGCTCCCCCGGCTCCAGCACCAGGGTCACCCCGTGCAGGACGTCCCGGCCCTCGCGGTAGGCGTACCGGACGTCCCGGACGGCGAGCCGGGGGCCGTCGGCGCGCCCACCGGCCCCACCACCCCGGTCCTGGCCCTGCTCGCGGCGCTGCGGCGACTCGTCGCCGTCGACCGGGAAGCTGGCGTCGACCGGGAAGCTGCCGTCGGCCGGGAAGCTGCCGTCGGCCGGGGGCCTGTCGTCGGCCGGGGACCTGTCGTCGACCGGGGACCTGTCGTCGTCGGCGGGGGCGGCCACGCCGAGCAGGCGGGCCATCGAGGCGCCGCCCACCTGGAGCTCGTCCAGCCAGACCAGCAGCCGGTCGACCGGGTCCACGAGCTGCTGCGCGTAGAGGGTGGCCGCGGTGACCTGGCCGAGGCTGACCCAGCCCTTCAGGTGGAACCAGCCGCCGATGACCAGGGTGGCGACCACCGGCACCACGTACCCGAAGTCGGCGACCGGGTAGAAGACGGTGCGCAGGTTGAGGGTGTACCGCTCGGCCGCGTACGACCGGCGGATGTCGGCGTCGGTGCGGACCCGGCGGCGGCCCGGCTGCCGCAGCGCGTCCGTCGTCCGCGCCCCCTCGACGGTCTCGCTGATCCCGTCGGTGATGTCCGAGTAGGCGGCGTTCTGCCGCAGGTAGCCCGCCGGCGCCCGGCGCAGGTACCACCGGGTGCCCGCCCACAGCATCGGCACCGCGAGCAGGCCGGGCAGGACGAGCAGCGGACCGGTGAGCAGCAGCGCGCCGAGGATGAACACGACGGTGACGAGCGCGACCAGGGTCTCCGGCCCCGCGAACCGGACCGTCTGGGACAGCGCCGAGACGTCCCGGGACGTCCGGGTGAGCAGGTCGCCGGTGCCCGCGCGCTCCACGGTGGACAGCGGCAGGGCGAGCACCCGGTCGACGAACTCCTCGCGCAGCTCGGCCAGCACCCCCTCGCCGAGCCGGGCGGAGGCCAGGTAGGCGTACCGGACCAGCACCGACTGGACCAGCACGAACCCGCCGATGACCAGCGCGATCCGGTCCACGGTGACGGTCGACACGCCCCGGGAGATGCCCTCCACGAGGTCGCCGAGCAGGCGCGGCGCGACCAGCCCGGTCGCCGCCGCCAGCGCGTGCAGGCCGAGCGCGGCGGCCAGGGCGCGCGGGTGGCGGCGGACCAGGGTGCGGGCGTACCGGCGGACCTGGTCGGCGTCGGCGACGGGCAGCGCAGTGGCCATCAGTCCTCCCCCCGGCGGACCGCGGCCGCGTAGCGCGGCTCGGCGGCCAGCAGTTCCTCGTGCGTCCCCTCGGCCACCACCTTGCCGTCCTCCACGAAGACGACGCGCTCGGCACGGCCCAGCACCAGCGGGCTGGTGGTGCAGACCAGGGTGGTGCGGCCGCGCCGGGCCGGCCCGAGCCGCCCGGCGATCCACGCCTCGGTGTGCGCGTCCACCGCGCTGGTCGGCTCGACCAGCACCAGCGTCTCCGGGTCCGCGACCAGCGCCCGGGCCAGCCGCAGCCGCTGCCGCTGGCCGCCGGAGAACTCCCGGCCGCGCTCGGCGACCGCGCTGTCCAGCCCGTCGGGCAGCGCGTCGACGATGTCCGTGGCGCCCGCCGCGTCGAGGGCCGCGAGGATGGTCGCCGCGTCGGCCGTGTCGTGCGGGTCCAGCTCCGCGCGCAGTGGCCCGGTGAACAGGTGCGCGTCGTTGTCGGCCACCAGGATCCGCTCCCGCACCGTCGCCAGCGCCAGGTCCCGCAGCGGTACGCCGTGCAGCGTCGCGTCCCCGTCGACGTACCGGCCGAGCCGGTCGGCGATCGCGGCGGCGTCCTCGGGCGCGGTAGCGGCCAGCGCGGTGAACCGGCCGGGCGGCACGACCAGCCCCGACTCGACGTCCACCAGTTCCCCCGGGCCCTCGGGCAGGGTCGCCGGCCGGGCCGGGTCGACCAACTCGGGCGTGGTCCGCAGCAGCCCGATCACCCGCCGGGCGGCGACGTGCCCCAGGGTCAGCGAGTCCACCGCCTCGGTGAGGTTGCGCAGCGGGCTGACCAGGAACGCGGTGTAGCCGTAGAAGGCGACAAGCTGCCCGGCGCTGATGTCGCCGCGCAGCGCGAACCGGGCGCCCAGCCACACGACCAGCACCAGGAACGCGCCGGGCAGCAGGACCTGGGCGGCCTCCAGCAGCGAGTCGACCCGGGCCACCCGGAGGCCGTCGGCGCGCAGCGCCTGCGACTGCGCCCGGTACCGGGCCGAGAGGACCGGCTCGCCGCCGATCCCGCGCAGCACCCGCAGCCCCGAGACGATGTCGACGGCGCGGGTGGTCAGCGCCCCCTCCGAGTCCCGGTACGCCTGCTGGCGGTGGTGCAGCGGCCGGATGAGCAGCGCCACCAGGGCCATCTGCAGCGGCACCCCGAGCACCACGACCAGCCCGAGCGGCACCGAGGTGGAGAGCAGGATCACCGCCACGGCGACGATCCCGACCAGCGAGCCGGTGCCCCGGGCGAGGATGTTCATGGCGTGGCCGAGGTGGGAGATGTCGGACGTACCGATGCTGACCACCTCGCCCGCCGCGACCCGGCGGGGCAGCTCGGAGCCGAGCCGGTTCGCCGCGCCGACGGTGAGCTGCACGGTCCGGTACGCGGCGGCCAGCCAGTTGTGCACCGCGAAGCGGTGCCGCAGGATGGCGGCCACCGCCTGGAGCAGGCCCAGCCCCAGCAGCGTGAGCCCCCAGGTGAGCAGCGCGCCCTGGTCGCGGTGGGTGAGGCCGGCGTCGACGGCCCGGCCGACGACGGCCGGCATCAGCGCCTGGGCGCCCATCCAGAGCACGCCGAACGTGATGGCGGTGCCCAGGAGCACCGGGTGCCGGCCGGCCAGCCACACCATGTAGCGGGCCGGCGACCGGTCGTCGGGTACGCCGGGTTCACCGGCCGGTTCGAAGCGCATGACAGGTCGACGTTAGGCGGCGGGAACCCCGCCGCGCCAACCCGATCCCCCGCCGGGTCCACACAGGCCGGAGATCCGCGGCCCGGGCTCGGCGGCGGCCCCAGGCCGGGCGGCCTGTCGGATTCAGCGATCGACCTGGGTGAAGTCCCAGGAGTGCGGCGGCCGGGCGACCAGCGTGGGCGGCGGGTCCGGCAGCGTGCGCGGGTTGCTCCGCCACTTCGAGATCACCACCACCCGGTGGTCGGTCGAGCTGAACACCTCGCTGGACAGGTGCAGCGGGTCGTGGTCGAGCTCGGGCAGCGCGGTCTCGCAGACCCAGGTGATCAGGTCGGCGAAGCCGTACGACTCCGCCCGCGCCTCCCACATCCGTACAATCACGGTCGTCCTCCCCTCGCGATCGTCAGACGCTGACGGTGGTCAGCGGCAGGGCCGAGTCGGCCGGCAGGTCGAGCCGGCTCGGCGCGACGCCCGCGGCGACCAGGTGCGAGCCGAGCGCCGCCACCATCGCGCCGTTGTCGGTGCACAGCCCCGGCCGGGGCACCCGGACCCGGATGCCGAGCTTCGCGGCCCGGTGCTCGGCCATCGCCCGCAGCCGGGAGTTCGCCGCCACTCCCCCACCGACCACCAGCGTCTCCACGCCGTGCGCCTGGCAGGCGGCCAGCGCCTTCGCGGTCAGCACGTCGCACACCGCCTCCTGGAACGACGCGGCGACGTCGGCCACCGGCACCGGCTCACCGGCCCGCTCCCGGGCCTCCACCCAGCGCGCCACCGCGGTCTTCAGGCCCGAGAAGGAGAAGTCGTAGCGGTGGGCGGCGAGGTCCCGGGCGGCGGTCAGCCCCCGCGGGAAGCCGATGGCGGCGGCGTCGCCGGCCCGGGCCTCCCGGTCGATGTACGGCCCGCCGGGGAACGGCAGGCCGAGCAGCCGCGCCACCTTGTCGAACGCCTCGCCGGCGGCGTCGTCGATCGTCGCGCCGAGCGGGGTCACGCCCCGGGCCAGGTCGTCGACGAGCAGCAGGGACGAGTGCCCGCCGGAGACGAGCAGGGCCACCGCCGGCTCGGGCAGCGGGCCGTGTTCGAGGGTGTCCACGGCGACGTGCGCGGCCAGGTGGTTCACCCCGTACACCGGCTTCTCGGCGGCCAGCGCGTACCCCTTGGCGGCGGCGACGCCGACCAACAGGGCGCCCGCCAGGCCGGGCCCGGCGGTCACCGCGATCGCGTCGACGTCGGCGATGGTCACCCCCGCCTCGGCCAGCGCCCGGTCCATGGTGGGCACGATGGCCTCCAGGTGGGCCCGGCTGGCCACCTCGGGCACCACCCCACCGAACCGGGCGTGCTCGGCCACGCTGGAGGCCAGCGCGTCGGCAAGCAGGGTGTGCCCGCGCACGATGCCGACACCCGTCTCGTCGCAGGAGGTCTCGATGCCGAGGATCAGTGGTTCGTCAGCCATGGTCAGTCCTGACTCCGTCGCATGACCAGCGCGTCGGTGTTGCTCGGTTGGTAGTAGCCGCGCCGCACCCCGATCGGCTCGAAGCCGTACGTCGCGTAGAGCCGCTGGGCCGGGGCATTGTCCGCCGCGACCTCCAGCAGGGTGTGCCGCGCGCCGCGGCGGGCCGCCTCGGCGAGCAGCGCCTCCAGCAGGACCCGGCCGACGCCGCGCCGCTGGGCGTCCCGGCGGACGGCGACGTTCTGCACCCACGCCTCGTCCGGCGGCGCCACCATCAGCCCGGCGTAGCCGAGCACGCCGCCGCTGTCGTCGGTGGCATCGGCGTCGAGGGCGACCAGGTAGAAGTGGCCGTTGGCCAGCTCGTTCCAGAACATCGCGGCCGACCAGCGCTCCGCGCCGAACAGGTCCGCCTCGATCGGCAGCACCTGCTCCACGTGCCACCAGCGGAACCGCTCCAGCCGCACCCCGGCCGGGGTCACGGTGTCACCTGAGCTCGCGACTGCGGGGCTCGCAAAACCGGCTCACTCCTCGCGCTCACGATTCCACCTCGGTTCGCGACTGCGGGGCTCGCAAAACCGGCTCACTCCTCGCGCTCACGATTCCACCTCGGTTCGCGACTGCGGGGCTCGCAAACCCGGCTCACTCCTCGCGCTCACGGCGTCACTTCGGTCGGTGGGAGGACCGGCTTGCGGGCGGTGGCCGCCACGGCGTCCGGGCGGCGCAGGTAGAGCGGGGTGAGCGGGTCGCCGGGCGCGCCGGCCCGGATCCGCTCGGCGGCCAGCGCGGCGAGCGCGGTCGGGTCGGGGTAGCGGGGCTCCGGGCGCAGCGGCAGGCCGAGGACGTCGGCGTACCGGTGCGCGCCGTCGCCGACCGCGACGGTGACGGCCAGGTCGCGGGCGCGCTGGGCGGCGACGGCGGGCGCGGACACGTCCGGGCCGGCGATCCGCTGGCCCGCGCCGTCGTAGATCGCCCAGTAGATCTCCCGGCGGCGGGCGTCGCTGGCCGCGAGGACCGGCTCGCCGGCCGCCGCCGGGTGGCCGATCGCGTCCAGCGAGCAGACGCCGTACGTCGGAACGCCCAGCACCTGGCCCATCGTGGCGGCGGTGACCAGCCCCACCCGCAGCCCGGTGAACGGGCCGGGACCCAGCCCGGCGACGATCGCGGCCAGGTCGGCGGGGCGGGCGTCGACGTCCGCGAGAACCGCGTCGACCTGGGGCGCGAGCAGCTCGCCGTGCGCGCGGGCGTCGACGGTGCACCGCTGCGCGCGCGACGCGACGCCGTCCGCCGTGACCTCGACCAGCGCCGCGGTCACCGCGGGCGTCGAGGAGTCCACCACCAGTACGAGCACGGATGCCACCCTAACCGGCCCGCCGGTCACCCCGCGTGACCCCCCGGCCCGGCGCGCGACACCTCCCCGCCCGGCGGACGACACCTCCCCCGCTCGGCGCGGACGGCACCACCCGGGGTGCACGACGCACGACACCCGCCGCCCCCGGGGCGGACGGCACCGCCCGGGGTGCACGACGCACGACACCCGCCGCCCCCGGGGCGGACGGCACCGCCCGGGCCCGACGCCCACATCGGACGGTCACCGCCCCGTCATGTCGTGACGGGGCGGTGCGGCCCGGTCAGCCGGCCGACCGCTCCCAGTCGATCGTCGGCAGGCCGGCGTCGGCGAGGGCCTTGTTCGTCGCGCTGAACGGGCGGCTGCCGAGGAAGCCGCGCGGGTTCATCGGGCTCGGGTGGCCCGCCTCCAGCACGACATGCTGCGGGTTGGTCACCAGGGCCGCCTTCTTGCGGGCGTACCCGCCCCAGAGCAGGAAGACGACCCGCTGGTCGAGGGCGTCCAGGGCGCGGATGGTGGCGTCGGTGAACTCCTCCCACCCCTTGTTCGCGTGCGAGCCGGGGGTGGCCTGCCGGACCGTCAGCACCGAGTTGAGCAGCAGCACGCCCTGCGCGGCCCAGCCGTCGAGGTTGCCGCCGCGCGGCTTGGCGACGCCCAGGTCCTCACTCAGCTCCTTGAAGACGTTGCGCAGCGACGGCGGGACGGGCACCCCGGGGCGGACGCTGAAGCTCAGCCCGTGCGCCTGCCCGGCCTTGTGGTACGGGTCCTGCCCGAGGATCAGCACCCGGCAGTCCCGCGGCGCGCACAGCCGGTACGCCGAGAACAGGTCCTCGACCGGCGGGAAGACGGTCTGGGTGGCGTACTCCCCGGCGACGAACTCGGCCAGGGCGGCGGTGCGGGCCGGGTCGAGGTGCGGGGTGAGCACGGCACGCCACTCGTCGGGCAGCAGGCCGAGCAGGTCGAGGGCGGGGGCGTCGTCGGGCATCGGCAACCTTTCGCAGTCGGTCGACCCTCTTCCTACCAGCCCCCGCCGACACCCCCATCGCAAGGACCGACAGTCGAGGGACGGATTCCGCAGGACGGCGGAGTCGGAGGGTGGTTCTCCTGGCGGCGGCACGGTTCGCACCCCGATCGCAGCGGCGCCTCGGAAGACGACTGGTACGTTGCGCGCCGCCTGGAGCTGGACGTCGCCAGTCTGGGCGAGACGCTGGACGAGGCCCTGGCCGACCTGCGAGGTCTACCTCGACCAGGTTTCCCAGCCGGCGATCGAGGCGACCCTGCTCGTGCCGTCATTCCAGGTCGGCAACGCCATGGCCGTCTCGATGTTGGCAGCTCAGCTACTTCCTGCCCGGCGTGTCGAGTTGCTCGTGCGTCAACGTCCGCGCGCCGGCCGCCGGTCGAGCGGTGCCGGCGGCTACCGGAACCGAGCGTCCTACGACAACCGGTACGACCCGTCAGGCGAGCGCGGTGATCCGGTCCGCCCAGTCCCCGCCGGCCGGCTCCAGCTCGACCACGCGGGTGTCGTCGTCCCGGCGGTCGACGCGAACCCGCAGGTGGGCGTCCACCAGCTGTTCCACCAGCCCCTCGCCCCACTCGACGACGGTGACCGAGTCGTCCACCGAGGCGTCCAGGTCGAGGTCGTCGATCTCGGCGCGCGGGTCGCTCGCGTCCCCGAGCCGGTACGCGTCGGCGTGCACCAGCGCCACGGTGCCGCCGCGCGCGGGGTCGGGCCGGTGCACCCGGGCGATCACGAAGGTCGGCGAGGTGACGTCGCCGTGCACCCCGAGCCCGGCGCCGATGCCCCGGGTCAGCGCGGTCTTGCCGGCGCCGAGCGGGCCGGTGAGCAGCAGCAAATCACCGGCGCGCAGCACCCGGGCCAGCCGGCGTCCGAAGGCGTGCGTGTCCTCGACGGTCGGGAGCGTGACGACGACGCTCACGGCACCTCCGCGGAAACGACGCTCACAGGGCCTCCAGGAAGCGGATCAGGGCGGCATTGACCTCGTCGGCGTGCTCCAGCATCACCACGTGCCCGCTGTCCGGGACCCTGAGGAACTCGGCGTGCGGCAACCTCCGCACGATCTCCTCCGAGTGGGCCACGGGGGTGATCGTGTCCCGGTCGCCGACCACCACCAGCACGGGGGTGCCGGCCAGCGCGGCCAGCGCCGGGTGCCGCGAGTGGGTGGCGATCGTCCGCAGGTAGCGGGTGACCGTGTCGGCCGAGGTCCGGGAGTTCATCTGCTCGACGTACGACACCAGGGCCGGGCTGGGCCGCCGGGAGCCGAAGCCGTACCTGCGGGTGAGCAGCCAGGCGACGTCGGACCTGGACCGGCGGGCCGCGTCGATCACCGTGCCGCCGTACCGGGTGGCGTTGCTCATCATGAACAGCACCGGGCCGCCCACCCGGCCCAGCAGGGCGGGCGCGACCAGCCTGCTCTCGGCGAGCAGGCCGCCCGAGGTGGCGACCAGCACGGTGCCGACCACCCGGTCGCCGAACAGCTCCGGGTACAGCTCGGCGAACGCCATGATGGTCATCCCGCCCATCGAGTGGCCGACCAGCACCAGCGGCCCTTCGGGGGCCGTCCGGTCGATCACCCGGCGCAGGGTGCGGCCGAGCGCGCCGAGGTCGTACTCGCCGGTCTCCAGCCGCCCCGATTGGCCGTGCCCCGGCTGGTCGTACGCGACGATCCGGTGCTCGCCCCGCTCGGCGAGCAGCTTGCGCTGGAAGTGGAACGTCCCCATGTCGAGGCAGAAGCCGTGCACCAGGATCACGGTCGGGTTGCCGGCGACGGGGCGGGTCGGCTCCACCACCTCGACGTGGATGTCGGTGCCGTCCGGCAACTCCAACCGGAACGACTCGTCGCACCGCTGCTCACCGAAGACCTCGTCGGCGTACGGGTCGGCCGGGTCGGCCTTGAGCCGGCGGACGAGGACACGCTCGCTGACGACGCCGGCCGCGAGCCCGGCGGCGGCGACGCCGACGACCGCCCCGACCACTCCCGCCACCCGGCCGGCGGCGGTACGCGGCCGGGGGATGCGGAACCTGCGCCGGCTCACCGGGCCCACTCTCCGTTCGCGACCGCGGGGCTCGCTCCGCAGCGCCCCTCGCGCATCACCGGGCCCACCTTCCGTTCGCGACTGCGGGGCTCGCTCCGCAGCGCCCCTCGCGCATCACCGGGCCCCCGTCACGGGCGCTCGCCGTCGTAGACACGGGGCACCCGGACCCCGCCGAACCGGGTGACGATCTCGTAGTTGATCGTGCCGACCGCGTCAGCCCAGTCGTCGGCGGTGGGCTCGCCGTCGGTGCCGGGCCCGAACAGGGTCGCCACGTCGCCGGCCGCCACCGGGTCGTCTCCGCAGTCGACCATGACCTGGTCCATGCAGACCCGGCCCGAGATGGTCCGCCGCCGGCCGGCGAGCTGCACCGGCCCGACGTTCGAGGCGTGGCGGGGCACCCCGTCGGCGTAGCCGAGCGGCACCACGGCCAGGTTCGCCTCCCGCTCGGTGACGTACGTGTGACCGTACGAGACGCCGGTGCCGGCGGGCACCCGCTTGGTGAGCATCACCCGGGCCCGCGCGGTCATCGCCGGGCGCAGCCCGAACCGCTCGCCCGACACCGGCGACAGGCCGTAGGTGGCGAGCCCGGGCCGGACCAGGTCGAAGTGGGTGTCCGGGCGGGTCAGCGTGGCCGCGGAGTTGGCCAGGTGCCGGTAGCGCGGGCGCAGCCCGGCCCGCTCGACCATGTCCAGCCCCTCGTGGAAGACCGCGAGCTGGCGGTCGGTGGTGGGATGGCCCGGCAGGTCCGCGTACACGAAGTGGCTCCACACCCCGACCACCTCGACCAGGCCGTCGGCCTGGGCCTTCGCGGCGGCCTCCAGCAGCGCCGGCCAGTCGGCGACGGTGGCCCCGCCCCGGGACAGCCCGGTGTCGATCTTCAGGTGCAGCCGGGCCGGCCGGCCGGCCCGCCGGCTCGCCTCGATCATCTCGTCGAGCTGCGGCAGGCTGGCGGCGGCCAGGTCGACCCCGGCGGCGACCCCGTCGTGCAGCGGCAGCCCCGGGGCGAGCAGCCAGGCCAGCACGGGCGCGGTGACCCCGGCCCGGCGCAGGGTCAGCGCCTCGTCGAGGGTGCAGACGCCGAGCCAGTCCGCCCCGGCGTCGAGCGCCGCGCGGGCCGCGGGGACCATCCCGTGGCCGTACCCGTCGGCCTTCACCACCGCCATCAGCTCCGCGCCGGTCCCCGACCGCAGCAGGGCCACGTTGTCACGGATTGCGTCGAGATCGACGCGCACCTCGGACTGCCACATGACCCCAGCCTACTGACCACGCTGATCATCCCGGGGCGGAGCCGCCGGACCGGGCGCGCCGGCCGCGCCGCCCGCCGCTGGTCGGGGCGCGCCGGCCGCGCCGCCCGCCGGTGGTCGGGACGCCGGATGTCAGGACAGCCGGGCGAGGACCGGCCGGAGGGCGGCGGCGACGTCGGAGGCGGTCACCGGGCCACCGCGGGCCGCCTCCCGGCCGGCCAGCCCGTGCAGGTACGCGGCGGCGGCCGCCGCCCGTTCCGGGGCCAGCCCCGCGGCGAGCAGCGAGCCGAGCAGCCCGGCGAGCACGTCGCCGGTGCCGCCGGTGGCCAGCGCGGCGGTGCCGGTCGGGTTGACGTACGCCCGGCCGTCGGGGGTGGCGATGATCGTCCGGTCCCCCTTGAGCAGCACGACCGCGTTCATCCAGGCGGCCAGGCGCAGCGCGGCGGCCGGCCGGTCGGTGCCGGGCAGCTCGCCGCAGAGCCGGGCGAACTCCCGGTCGTGCGGGGTGACCACGATCGGGGCGTCCCGCCTGCGCAGCCGGTCCGCCATCGACCCGTCGACCAGCAGGGTCAGCGCGTCGGCGTCGAGCACCACCGGGACCGGCGCGGCGAGCACGGCGCGCAACTCGGCCGCCGCATCCTCGCCAGTGCCCAGGCCCGAGCCGCAGACCCACGCCTGCACCCGCCCGGCATCGGCGACCCGGCCCGTGGCGATCGCCGACGGGTGGTGGTGCAGCACCTCGTCCCGGGCGCTGCCGGCGTACCGGACCATCCCGGTCGGCCCGGCGAGCGCGCCGCCGACGGAGAGCACAGCGGCCCCCGGGTACGTCGCCGAGCCCGTCGCCACCCCGACCACGCCCCGGCTGTACTTCTCCGCCGCCGGCCCGAGCTCCGGCCACCAGCCGACCACGTCCGACCACTCGGTGACCCGCAGCGCGGGGCTGCCGCGCAGCCACGGCCCCAGCCCGATGTCGACCAGCTCGACCTCCCCGGCGAGGGCGGCGGCCGGGCCGACCACCAGCGCCGGCTTGAGCGCGCCGAACGCGACCGTCACGTCGGCCCGGATCGCCGTGGGCCGGCCGGACGCGGCCGGCGGGACGTGACCGGTGTCGACGGCGACCCCGCTCGGCACGTCCACGGCGACCACGGCGGCCCGGGCGCCGTCCCGGCCGCGCAGCCCGGGCAGCTCGGCGGCGAGCCGCTCGGCCGCCTCGCGCAGGCCGCCCGTGCCGCCGATCCCGACGATCCCGTCGAGCACCACGTCGACCACGGCGGGCGGGCCGTCGACCAGCCGTCCCCCGGCGGCGCGCAGCGCGGCCAGCCCGTCGCCGTGCGCCCGCCCGGGGCTGAGCGGCAGGGCCGAGACGGCGGCGCCCCGGCGGGCCAGGTGGGCGCCGGCGTACAGGGCGTCGCCGCCGTTGTCGCCCGTCCCCACCAGCAGCAGGACCCGGGCCCCGTACACCCCGCCCCGGTCGGCGAGGAGGAGCGCGCAGCGGCGGGCCAGCCCGGCGGCGGCCCGCTTCATCAGCGTCCCGGCGGGCAGGCCGGCCATGAGCGCGGCCTCCGCCGCCCGTACGTCCCCGACCCGCCACACCGGCTTCATGCCACCACGTCCCGTCCGTACCCGTGCCGGCCGCGCCCCGGCCGGTACGCGCGCAGCGGCGTCCGCGCCGTCGCCCGGGCGAACCGCCCGACCGGGACGACGTCGGTGCCGACAGCGACGACCACCGCCTCACCCTACCGGCGGAGGGGCCGCAAATTAGCCGCCGGAGCGGGCGTGGGCAAGGCCTGTGGACAACCCGGGGTACGGCCGTCGGCCCGTTGTCCACAGGGGCGTTCCGGGCCGCCCCGGGCCGCCTAACGTCGTCGGCGTTCGGTGTCCCCCGCCCCCCGCCGGCCCCTCGGCCGGCGCGGTCGCCGCCCGCCGTCGCCGGCCGACGGCGCCGAGTCAGGAGGAGCTCCCCGATGGAAGGCGAGCCGTTCACCGTCCGCCCGGACCTGCTGCGGGAGGTGTCCAGGGCGCTGGGCGACGACGCGTACCGGCTGGCGCGCGGGCTGGCCGGAGTGCCCGGGCTGCTGGTGCCCGCCCCCGGCTGGCGCGCGGCGTCCGCCCTCGCCGGGCTGGAGTCGGCGGTGCACGCCTGGTGCGGCGCGCTCGGCGCGCGGGTGGCGGCCACGGCCGGGGCGCTGGCCACGGCCGCCGACGGGTACCAGGCGGTCGACGAGCGGGCGGCCCGCCGGCTGACCGCCCTGCCCCGGTGACCGGCCCTGCCCCGGTGACCGGCCCGGCGCCGAGCCGGCCCGGTCCGGGGAGCCGCCCGGCGGGAGGTCGACCCGACCCGGCGGGACGCCCGGCGTCCGCCGGCGTCGGCAACGGGTACGCCCGGCTCTGGGCTGCCGACCCGGCCGGCTGGGCGGCGGCCGGCGCGGCGTGGTCGGGGCTTACCGGGCTGGTCGACCGACGGGCCGCGGCGCTGGAGGGGGCCGCCGGCAGGCTGCGGACCGGGTGGACGGGCGCGGCGGCGGGGTCGGCCGGCGGACGGGTCGACGCGCTGCGGGGTCAGCTGACCGCCCTCGCGCCGGCGGCGATCGAGGTCGACCAGGTGCTCGCCGAGTTCGCCGGGCGGCTCCACCTGGCCAAGGCCCGGCTGGCGGAGGCGGTCGCCCTGGCCGACGCCGGTGGGGTGCGGCTGGACCGGCAGGGGCGGGCGGCCGTGGACCCCGCGGCGGCGCGGCCGGTCGAGTCGGCTGCCGTGGCGCGCGTCGCCGCCGCCGTGGCCGCCGCCCTGGAGTCGGCGGACGCGGCCGACCGGGAGGCCGCCGGCCGCCTCGACGAGTTGGCGGCGGCGGCCGGCGCCGGCTGGCTGGCCCCGCCCCCGCCCTGGCGGCCGGCCCCGGGCACCGACCCGGCGACCGTCCGCTCCTGGTGGGCCGGGCTCACCGCCGCCGAGCGCCGGTGGCTGGTGGCCCGGGAGCCGGAGTTGGTCGGTCGCCTCGACGGCGTGCCGGCGACCGCGCGGGACCAGGCCAACCGGCTGCTGGTCGGGCAACGACGGGAGGTGCTGCTCGCCGAGCGGAGCCGGCTGCTGGGCCGGCTGCCGGGCGGGCCGCTGGAGCTGGCCGGGCTGGCCCGGGTCGAGGCGAGCCTGTCCGGTCTCGACGCGCTGACCGCGCGGCTGGCCGGCGGCGGGCAGCCGCGGGCGTACCTGCTGGGGCTCGACCCGGGCGGGGAGGGCCGGGCGATCGTGGCGCTGGGCGACCCGGACCGGGCGGACCGGGTGCTGACGTACGTGCCGGGGATGACCGCCGGCCTCGCCGACGCCACGGGCGAGCTCGGCCGGGCGGCCCGGGTGCGGGACCGCTGCGCGGCGCTGGACCCGACCGGGTCGACGGCGGCGGTGCTGTGGCTCGACTACGACGCGCCCGACTTCCTGCACGAGGCGGTCCTGCCCGGCCAGGCCCGGGACGCCGGCCCGGCGCTGCACCGGTTCCAGGAGGGGCTGCGGGCGACCCACGACGGGCCGCCGGCCCGGCAGACGGTCCTCGGGCACAGCTACGGGTCGCTGGTGGTGGGCACCGCAGCGCGGGACCACGGGCTCGCCGCCGACGCGCTGGTCTTCGTCGGCTCGCCCGGCGTCGGCGTGGACGGGGCCACCGGGCTGCGCCTGCCGGCCGGCGAGGTCTGGGCGAGCACCGCGCCCGACGACGTGATCCGGCTGGCCCGACCCCCGGACGCGCTGGCCCGGCGGATCCTGGTCGGGGCCGGGCCGCTGGCCGCCGTGCTCGCCGGCCCCGAGGACCATGCCCTGTGGTTCGGCAGGGATCCGACCGACCCCGGGTTCGGTGCGCGCACGTTCCCCAGCGGCCGGTACGGCCACACCGGCTACTGGGAACCCGGCAACCCCGCCCTCGACGGCATGGCCCGCATCGTGCTCGGCCGTTGACACGGCGGGCGCCCCGACGCCGCCGACCGGATGCCGCCATGTCGGCGCCATGGCGGGGTCCCGGCCGCCGGAATACCGCCACGTCGGCGCCATGGCGGGCGGGTACCGGCCGCCGGCCACCCCCGGCGGGGCCCGGCGGGCGGCTATTCCACGGTGACGGACTTGGCCAGGTTGCGGGGCTGGTCGACGTCGTGGCCCCGGGCCGCCGCGATCTCGGCCGCGAGCACCTGCAACGGCACGGTGGTCACCAGCGGCGCGAGCAGCGTCGGCGTACGCGGCACGTAGATCAGGTCGTCGGCGTACCGGACCACCGACTCGTCGCCCTCCTCGGCGATCACGATCGTCCGGGCCCCCCGGGCGCGGACCTCCTGGATGTTGGAGACGACCTTGTCGTGCAGCACGCCCCGGCCGACCGGGGACGGCACGATGCAGATCACCGGCGTGCCCTTGTCGATCAGCGCGATCGGGCCGTGCTTGAGCTCGCCCGCGGCGAAGCCCTCGGCGTGCATGTACGCCAGCTCCTTGAGCTTGAGCGCGCCCTCCAGGGCCACCGGGTAGCCGACGTGCCGACCGATGAACAGCACGGTCGGCTCCGACTTGATCTGGCGGGCCAGCTCGCGGACCGGCTCGATCCGGTCCAGCAGCTCGCGCAGCTTGCCCGGCATCTGGTGGAGCTGGTCCACCACGGCGGCGACCTCGTCGGCGAACTTGATCCCCCGGACCTGCGCCAAATGCAGGCCGATCAGGTAGCAGGCCACGAGCTGGGTCAGGAACGCCTTGGTGGAGGCGACCGCGATCTCCGGCCCGCCGTGGGTGTAGAGGACGGCGTCGGACTCGCGCGGGATGGTCGAGCCGTTGGTGTTGCAGATGGCCAGCACCCGCGCCTTCTGCTCCTTGGCGTGCCGCAGCGCCATCAGGGTGTCCATGGTCTCGCCGGACTGCGAGATGACCACGATCAGGGTGGACCGGTCGAGGACCGGGTCGCGGTAGCGGAACTCGCTGGCCAGCTCCACCTCGCAGGGGATGCGGGTCCAGTGCTCGATGGCGTACTTGGCGACCAGCCCGGAGTGGTACGCGGTGCCGCACGCGACGATGAAGATCTTGTCGACGTCGCGCAGGTCCTGGTCGCTCAGGCGGACCTCGTCGAGCACGATCTCGCCGCTCTCGGTGAGCCGGCCGAGCAGCGTGTCGGCGACGGCCTGCGGCTGCTCCTCGATCTCCTTGAGCATGAACCAGTCGTAGCCGCCCTTCTCGGCGGCCGACGAGTCCCAGTCGATGTGGAAGTCCTTACCGGCCGCGGGCTGGCCGGCGAAGTCGGTGATCTCGATCGTGTCGGCGGTGATGAGGACGATCTGGTCCTGGCCGAGCTCGACCGCGTCGCGGGTGTGCTCGATGAACGCGGCGACGTCGCTGGCCAGGTAGTTCTCCCCCGCGCCCCGGCCGACGACCAGCGGGGAGTTGCGCCGGGCGCCGACCACCGCGCCGGGCACCTCGGCGTCGACGGCGAGCAGCGTGAACGCGCCCTCGAGGCGCTGGCACACCGCACGCATCGCGGCGGCCAGCAGCTGCGGCCCGTTCGCCTCGCCCGCGGCACGCAGGTCGGCCAGCGCGGCGGAGAGCAGGTGGGCCGCGCACTCGGTGTCGGTGTCGCTGTGGAACTGGACGCCCTCGGCCTCCAGCTCGGCGCGGAGCTTGGCGAAGTTCTCGATGATCCCGTTGTGGATCACCGCGACCCGGCCGTCCGCGGCGACGTGCGGGTGTGCGTTGCGGTCGGTGGGACCGCCGTGGGTGGCCCAGCGGGTGTGCCCGATGCCGGTGGTGCCGTCGCCGATGCCGATCGGGCTCGCGGCGCAACCGTCCGGGTCGGTGGCGGACCGCTCGGAGAGCACCTTCTCGAGATTGGCCAGCTTGCCCGCCTTCTTCTCGATCAGCAGCTCGTCCTCGCAGACGACGGCGACGCCGGCCGAGTCGTAGCCGCGGTACTCCAGGCGGCGCAGCCCGTCGAGCACGATGCCGAGCGCCGGGCGCGCCCCGGCGTAACCCACGATTCCACACATGGTCCGCAGCCTAACCCAGTTTCGCTCATCGTGTGTGCGCAGAAGCCAGGTAAACAAACACCGAATTTGATCGAACGGCGGAAAGTCGTGCTCGGGGGGAGGTTGCCGGGGCGACGCGGCTTCCAGGGCATTCCGGGGCGTATCCGGTCTGTTCGGGGGATCGGTGATGGCCGGCGCGGGACCGCCGGGGCCGGCCAACTGGGCCCGACCACGTACATTGGGGGCCCCTCGGGGAAGGCGGCCCGGCAGCGGGGGCCGGCGTCCCCACCCCGCACCGCGGTCCCGGCCGCGCCCCTCGCCGGAGGCGCTCATGTCCGAGGCGTCGTCCTCCCCCGAGCCGGCCCCGTCCAGCGGCTCCTCCCCCGAGCCGACCCCGTCCGGCGGGTCTGAGCCGGCCGGCCCATCCGGTTGGCCCGACCCGACCGGCCCGTCGACCCCGGAGCCGCCCGGCCCGGCAGGCTCGCCGTGGTCGCCGCCGGACCCGCTGGCCCCGCCGCAGGCGTGGACCGCTCCGGACCCGTGGGTGGCGCCTGCCCCCTGGTACCCGCCGCCCGCACCGACGGGCACCGAACCGCCCGCGGCGGGGCCCGTTCCGCCGCCCCCCGCCGGGGCACCCTGGCCCGGGTACGTCCGGCCCGGCTGGCCGCCGGCGGGGTACCCGCCGCCGTACGCGTACCCCGGGCGGCCGCCGGCGCGCTCCGGCTCCGACCGAACCGTGGTCGGCCTCGTCATCACGCTGGTCGTCGTGCTGGTGGTCGGGCTGTGCGGCTGCGCCTGCGTGGCCGGCGCCCTCGTCGGCCTCGGCGAGGACCGGGCGGCATCGGAGGAACCCTGGTACGACGACCCGTACGACGACGGCCGGTACCACGAGGACGGAACCCCGTCGCCCGACCCGACCACCTTCGCGGCGGACCCGACCAAGAAGCCGATCACCCGGCCGACCTCCGGGCCGGCGCCGGTGACCGTGGTGTACGAGGTCACCGGGGCGGGCCGGGCCGACATCGCGTACTTCGACGCCGAGAGCGACCTCATCCACGTCGACGGGGCGAAGCTTCCCTGGCGCACCACGATCCGTACCGACGGCAAGAGCCGGGTCATGGTGGAGGCGACCTGGTCCGGCGACGAGAACGGGCCCCTCACCTGCCGGCTGACGGTCACCGGCGCTGGCAAACCCGTCATCAAGGTGCAGCAGGGCTACTGGAACACCGCCTGCCGGCCCGAGTGAGGGGGTAGGCCCCGGGCGGGGCTGCCCGTAGGCTGGCCGACGTGACGACAAGCGCCGATGTCGACCCGCTGGTGGCCCGGATGCGGCCGTTCGGGACGACCGTGTTCGCCGAGATGTCCGCCCTGGCCGTGCGCACCGGCGCGGTCAACCTCGGCCAGGGCTTCCCCGACACGGACGGTCCGCCCGAGATGCTCGCCGCCGCCGCCGAGGCGCTGCGCGCCGGGCAGAACCAGTACCCGCCGGGCCCGGGCGTCCCCGCGCTGCGCGCCGCCGTGGCCGCCCACCAGAGCCGGTTCTGGGGCCTGGAGTACGACCCGGACGGCGAGATCGTCGTCACCGCCGGGGCCACCGAGGCGATCGCCGCCAGCGTCCTGGCCCTCTGCGAGCCGGGCGACGAGGTGGTCTGCTTCGAGCCGTACTACGACTCGTACGCGGCCTCGATCGCGCTGGCCGGGGCGGTCCGGCGGCCGGTGACCCTGCGGCCCGGCCCGGACGGCCGGTACGTCTTCGACCCGGACGCGCTGCGCGCCGCGTTCGGGCCGCGGACCCGGCTGGTGCTGCTGAACTCCCCGCACAACCCGACCGGCAAGGTCTTCACCCCCGACGAGCTGGCCCTGGTCGCCGAGCTGTGCCGGGAGCACGACGCGTACGCGGTGACCGACGAGGTGTACGAGCATCTCGTCTTCGCCGACGCCGCCGCGCCGCACGTCCCGCTGGCCACCCTGCCCGGCATGCGCGAACGCACGCTGCGCATCTCCTCGGCCGGCAAGACGTTCTCCTGCACGGGCTGGAAGGTGGGCTGGGTCAGCGGTCCCGCCCCGCTGGTGTCGGCGGTGCTGCGGGTCAAGCAGTTCCTCACGTTCGTCAACGCGGCGCCGTTGCAGCCGGCCGTCGCGGTGGCCCTCGCCCTGCCGGACGCGTACTTCACCGAGTTCGCCGCCGGCATGCGGGCCCGGCGGGACCAGCTCGCGGCCGGGCTGACCGACGCCGGGTTCGACGTGCTCACCCCGGAGGGGACGTACTTCGTCACCGCCGACGTCACCCCGCTCGGCGGGCGGGACGGCATCGAGTTCTGCCGGTCGCTGCCGGAGCGCTGCGGGGTGGTGGCCGTGCCAACGCAGGTCTTCTACGACGACCCGGAGGCGGGCCGGCGGCTGGTCCGGTTCGCCTTCTGCAAGCGGCCCGAGGTGCTCACCGAGGCCGTCACCCGGCTGCGCACGCTGCGCACCGGCTGACCCGCCGGCCCGCCACGTCAGCCGGCCGCGCGGGTCGGCGCCGCGCCCGGCTCGGGGGGCGCGGCCGGGCTCCGGTCCCGCGCGAGCGTGGCGAGCAACGCGCCGCCGTCGGCCAGCAGCACCTGCTCGGCGTCGTCCACGAACGCGAGGTCGGCCTCGACGTGCCGGCTGGCCGCGGAGAGCAGCAGCCGCACGACCGGGTCGTCGGCCCGGCGGCGCAGGCCGTCGAGGTTGCGCAGCTCGCGCATGAGGTGGCCGCGCTGGTTGCCGAGCACCGTGCGGACGGTCTCCGCCGAGCCTGAGCGCGCGGCGGCGGTGACCTTGAGGAAGAAGTCGTCCCGGAAGCCGCCGCCCCGCGCGCTGGGCTCGCCGAGCCAGCGTTCCAGCTCGGCCCGCCCCTCGGGGGTCAGCTCGTAGACCACCCGGTCGGGCTTCACCGGCTGGGCCTGCCGCTCGGCCACGACCAGGCCGTCGCGGGAGAGCCGGTCGAGGATCTGGTAGAGGTGCCCGATGTTCAGGGGCCCCCACTGCGGGCCGACCGCCTCCTCGAACGCGCCCTTCAGCTCGTAGCCGTAGCTGGGGCCGCGTGCGAGCAGGGCCAGGACCGCGTGCTGGATCGCCACCGTCTCCTCCGTTCCGGCCCGGTCCGGCCACTTTCCGACTCGAGCCTTGCATTGTCACAATGTATCGCGCACAGTGTGGTGCAGCACACGGGGAGGCGCGACATGCTCAACATCATCTGGCGACAGCTGCGCGGCCGTGCGGGACGGTCGGTGGCGCTGCTGGTCGGCGTACTGGTGGCGACCACCGGCTTCGTCGTCCTGACCGGCACCACCACCGCCTCCCGGCTCGCCGTCACCGGCACCGTGGAGCAGAGCACCCGGGCCGCGTACGACATCCTCGTCCGGCCCAAGGGCGCGCGTACGCCCCTGGAGGCCGAGCGCGGGCTGGTCCAGCCCAACTACCTCTCCGGCCTCTTCGGCGGCATCACCACCGCCCAGTACGACCAGGTGCGGGCCGTACCGGACGTCGACGTGGCCGCGCCGATCGCGATGCTCGGCTACTCCACGAGCCCCGTCCCCGTCGACCTCGACCTGACCGACGCCGTCGACCGCTCGCTCGACCGGCAGGTCATCCGGATCGACCCCCGCTTCGTCGCGGAGCGCGGCCTCTCCACCGCGAACGGCCGGGCCTGGTACGTATACGTCACCAAGCACCCGATCATCCACCCCCGCGACGACGTGGTCATGAGGCCCGAGGCCACCCTCTACACCAACGGCAAGACCTATCCCTGGTACGACGAGTGCGGTTCCGCCCCGCGGGAGGTCCTGCCCGGCGGCCACACCCGGGCGATCTGCGACCCCAGGTACTACATGGGCGCTCTGGGCGCCTACTCAGAGCGGGAGACCTGGTCGGTGCTCGCCGTGCGGCTGCTGCCCGACGGCCGGTTCGAGGCCCCCGACTCCTTCTTCGGCGGCGACGAGCAGGCGGTGTCCGCCTCGGACCGGCTCCGGATCCGGTACCACGTGACCGTGCCGTACCTGCTGGCCGCGGTGGACCCGGCCGCCGAGGACCGGCTCGTCGGCCTGACCGGGACGGTGGTGGACGGGCGGGCGCTCCGCCCCGACGACCCGGTCAGCGAGAAGCGCGACGCCACGACCGACCACCTGACCATCCCGGTCCTCACGACCAGCCGTCCCTTCCTCGACGAGGAGCTCCGCGTCAGCCTCGCAAGGCTGCCCGCCACCCGGCCGGCCGGCGTACCGCTCAAGGATCTGGAGCGGGAGCTGCGGCGGGGGCCGGCGATCCCCGCCGGGGACGCCAGCGCCGACGTGATCTCCGGCTGGCGTTCCCGACTGGCCGAGGGCGTCTCCCCGACCGGCTGCTGCTTCGGGCAGCTCATGACCGTCGTGCAGGCCGGGCCGACGGAGTACGACCGGCTCCCCGACGGCACCCTGCGGGTCCGCCCGCTCCCGCCGGCCGACCCCAAGGTGTACGGCGAGCAGCAGGAGTTCACCCCGTACCCGCGCCCCTGGCTGACCGGGGACGCGGGCGCCCGCCCGCTGCGCAAGCAGTCGCTGAAGAAGTGGACCGGGAAAGCTCTCTGGCGCCAATGGCGGGCGGTGGGGGTCTTCGACCCGGCGAAGCTGAGCGGGTTCAGCGACCTCGGCAAGGTGCCGCTGGAGACGTACGAGCCGCCGCGGGCCGTCGGCGCGGACGCCGCGAGCCGGGACGCGCTGGGCGGGCAGCCGTTGGAGCCGAGCGGCAACCCGGCCGGCTACCTCTCCGCCCCGCCGCTGCTGCTGACGAACCTGGCGAGCGTGCCGAAGCTGCTGGACGGCGGAGGCAGCCCCCAGCTGAAGGCCCCGATCAGCGCGATCCGGGTCCGGGTCGCCGACGTGGCGGGCTACAGCGAGCGCTCGGCGGAGCGGGTCCGGCTGGTCGCCGAGCAGATCGCCACGACGACGGGGCTCGACGTGGACATCACCCTCGGCTCGTCGCCCGCCGCGCAGACCGTGGAGCTGCCGGCGGGGTCGTTCGGCCGGCCCGCCCTGCGGCTCACCGAGAACTGGTCGGCCCTCGGGGTCGCCTCGGTGATCACCAAGGCCGTCGACCGCAAGAGCGTCGCGCTGTTCCTGCTGGTGCTGGTGGTCTGCGCGCTCTTCCTCGGCAACGCCGTGTCCGCCGCCGTCCGGGACCGCCGCTCGGAACTGGCCGTGCTCGCCTGCCTGGGCTGGCCGGCCCGGCGGATCGGGGCGCTGATCCTCGGCGAGGTGGCCGTCCTCGGGCTGGCCGCCGGGCTGCTCTCGCTCGCCCTGGCGTACCCGCTCGGCGCCGCGCTGGGCATCGGGGTCGGCTGGCGGGCGCTGCTGTCCGTACCGGTGGCCCTGCTGCTGGCGCTGGTCGCGGGGCTGGCGCCGGCGCTGCGGGCCGCCCGCGCCCACCCGGCCGCCGCGCTGCGTCCGCCGGTGGCGCAGGCCCGCTGGGTACGCCGCCCGCGCGCCCTGGCCGGCCTGGCCCTGGCCAACCTCGCCCGCACCCCCGGACGCACCCTGCTCGGCGCGGGCGCGCTGGCCATCGGGGTGGCCGCGCTGACCCTGGTCGCCGCCGCCGCGTACGCGTTCCGCGGGGCGATCGTCGGCAGCCTGCTCGGCGACACGGTGTCGCTGAGCGTGCGCGGCGCGGACACCGTGGCCGCCGTCGCGACGGTGCTGCTCGGCGCGGCGGCGGTGGCCGACGTGCTCTACCTGAACATCCGGGACCGGGCCGCCGAGCTGGCCACCCTGCGCGCGGTCGGCTGGACCGACGCCGCGCTGGGGCGCCTGATCGGGTACGAGGGGTTCCTCCTGGGCGCGCTCGGCGCCCTCGCCGGGGCGGCGCTCGGCCTGGGCGGGGCGGCCTGGCTGGTGGGCGACCTGCCGGCGGCGCTGGTGCTGGTCGCCGCCACGGTGGCCGCCGCCGGGGTGCTGGTCGCCTGCGCGGCGGCGCTGATCCCGGCCGCGCTGCTGCGCCGCCTCCCGACCGCACGACTACTGGCAGAGGATTGACCATGGACGCGACCACAGGCAGCACGGTCCGGACGCAGGCGCTGGTCCGGCAGTTCCGCACCGGCGCCGAACGGCTCACCGCCGTCGACGAGGTGTCGGTGGAGATCACCGCCGGGTCGGCGGTGGCGTTGACGGGGCCGAGCGGCTCCGGCAAGTCGACGCTGCTGCACCTGATCGGGGCGATCGAGCAGGCCGACGGCGGCACCGTGACCGTGGACGACACGGAGGTCACGGCCCTGCGGCGCGCGGCCCTCGCCCGGTACCGGCAGCGGGTCGGCTTCGTCTTCCAGCGCTACCACCTGCTGCCCGCGCTGACCGTGCTGGACAACGTGATCGCCCCGGTGCTGCCCCGACGCGGCCGCGCCGACCACGTGGCCCGCGCCCGGGAGCTGCTCGACGCGGTCGGCCTCGCGGACCGGGAGCGGGCGCTGCCGGCGCAGCTCTCCGGCGGCCAGCAGCAGCGGGTCGCCATCGCCCGCGCGCTGATGGGCGAGCCCCGGCTGCTGCTGGCCGACGAGCCCACCGGCAACCTCGACTCGGCCACCGGCGGTCAGATCCTCGACCTGCTGCTCGACCTGCGCGAACGGCACGGCATGACGGTCCTGCTGGCCACCCACGACCCCGCCATCGCCGCCCGGTGCGACCGGCTGCTCCGGCTCGGCGACGGCCGGATCGTCGAGGACCTCGACCTCACCGGCGGCGAGGACCCGGCCGACACCTACGACCGGGCGACGCGCCTGCGCCTCTGACCGGCGACCGCGGTGCCCGGTCCCGGCGCGGTCCCGGCCCGGGGCCGGGCACCGGCGGGTCAGGCGGTGGGACTGGCGGCCCGGACCCGGTCGGCGATGCGCTCGGCGACCTCCCGGGCGGTCGTCTCCGTGGCCGCCTCCACCATCACCCGCACCAGCGGCTCGGTGCCCGAGGGACGCAGCAGCACCCGGCCACTCTCGCCCAGCTCCGCCTCGGCCCGCTCGACCTCGGCCCGGACGGCCGGCGCGGCGGCGCCGACGGTACGGTCCCCGACCGGCACGTTGATCAGCACCTGGGGCAGCCTGGTCACCACCGCGGCCAGTTCGGCCAGGGGCTTCCCGCTGGCGGCCATCCGGGCCATCAGGTGCAGCCCGGTCAGCACCCCGTCGCCGGTGGTGGCGTACGCCGGCATGACGATGTGCCCGCTCTGCTCGCCGCCGAGGGCCAGCCCGGAGGCGCGCAGCTCCTCCAGCACGTACCGGTCGCCGACCTTGGTCTCGACCAGCCGGATGCCCTGCGCGGACATGGCCAGGCGCAGGCCGAGGTTGCTCATCACCGTGGCGACGAGGGTGTCGTCGGTGAGCTCGCCGGCCTCGCGCATGGCCAGGGCGAGGATCGCCATCACCTGGTCGCCGTCGACCTCGTCGCCGTCGGCGGTGACCGCGACGCACCGGTCGGCGTCGCCGTCGTGGGCGATGCCCAGGTGGGCGCCGTGCTCGACCACCGCGGCGCGCAGCGCCTCGATGTGGTTCGACCCGCACTCGTCGTTGATGTTGAGCCCGTCCGGCTCGGCGTGGATCGCGACGACCTCGGCCCCCGCCTCCCGGTACGCCACCGGCGCCACCTCGGCGGCCGCGCCGTTGGCGCAGTCGACCACGACCTTGATCCCGTCGAGGCGGTGCGGCACCGTGTTGACCAGGTGCTGGACGTAGTGGTCGGCGCCGTCGAGCAGGTCGTGCACCCGCCCCACCCCGGCGCCCGTCGGCCGGTCCCACGCGCTGGCGGCGTTCGCCTCGACGGCCGCCTCGATCCGCGCCTCGATCTCGTCCGGCAGCTTGTGCCCGCCGGCCGCGAACAGCTTGATCCCGTTGTCGGGCATCGGGTTGTGCGACGCGGAGAGCATGACGCCCAGGTCGGCCTTGGCCTCGGCGGTGAGGAACGCCACCGCCGGGGTGGGCAGCACGCCGACCCGCACGACGTTGGCGCCGGCGCTGGTGAGTCCGGCCACCACGGCGGCCTCCAGCATCTCGCCGCTGGCCCGGGTGTCCCGGCCGACGACGGCCAGCGGCGGATGGCTCCGGTCCGACTCGGCCAGTGTGTGGGCGGCGGCGACCGCCACCGCGAGCGCCAGCTCGGGAGTGAGATCCGCGTTCGCCCGCCCGCGTACGCCGTCCGTGCCGAACAACCGGCCCATACCCGCCAACCTCCGAGGAAACGGTGCAACCAGGAAAAGCGGAACGGCCGGGCCACCTCCCCGTGGAGGGGAGGCGGACCCGGCCGTCCGTCAGAAGTACAACGCGACGCTGATGATCAGCGCTTCGAGTACTGGGGCGCCTTACGGGCCTTCTTGAGGCCGTACTTCTTGCTCTCCTTGACCCGGGCGTCGCGGGTCAGGAAGCCGGCCTTCTTCAGGGCCGGGCGGTCGTCCGGCTCGCTGACGATCAGCGCGCGGGCGATGGCGAGCCGCAGCGCACCGGCCTGGCCGGTGGTGCCGCCGCCCCGCAGGTTGGCGATGACGTCGAACGCCTCGGCCTTCTCGGCGGTCACCAGCGGATCCTTGATGAGCTGCTGGTGCACCTTGCTCGGGAAGTAGGCCTCGAGGTCACGGCCGTTGCAGGTGATCTTGCCGCTGCCGGGGACGATACGGACCCGGACGATGGCCTCCTTGCGCCGACCCACGGTCTGGATCGGCCGGTCGCCACGGGGCGCGCGGGCGACGGGCGCCGGCGCCTCGGCGGCCTCGGGGGCAACCTCGGTGGCGGTGATGTCGGTCATGCTGATTCCTTCGCCCGCGCTCACTGCGCGATCTGCTTGATCTCGAACGGCACCGGCTGCTGCGCGCCGTGCGGGTGCTCGGCACCGGCGTAGACCTTCAGCTTCTTGATCAGCTGACGGCCGAGCTTGTTGTGCGGGAGCATCCCCTTCACGGCCAGCTCGATGGCCCGCTCGGGACGCTTGCTGAGCAGCTCCTCGTAGCCGACCTGCTTGAGGCCACCCGGGTAACCGGAGTGGCGGTAAGCGACCTTGGTCTGGCGCTTGTTGCCGGTCAGCGCGACCTTGCCCGCGTTCACGACGACGACGAAGTCGCCCGTGTCGACGTGCGGCGCGAAAGTCGGCTTGTGCTTACCGCGCAGCAGAGTGGCGGCGTGGGTGGCCAGGCGGCCCAGCACGACATCAGAGGCGTCGATGACGTGCCACTGACGCTCGATCTCACCCGGCTTCGGGCTGTACGTACGCACAGGTCTACCTTGTCTCGTCGTCGGTCTGGGATTGCGCGCCGAGGTGACCAGGGCTTCCCGGCCGGACCAGCGCGCACGAACGACCAAGCGTACCTGATGTGGCACGCCTCTGGATGTCGTACAACAGCAGGCAACGATACCCGGCGCCCCGTCGGCAGGTCAAAACGGGGTACCACGCCGCGCGGCCTACTCCTTGTCCGATGGTGCAGGTCACACGCCGGACAGCCTACGCGGCCCCGGCCGCAGGTACACCACCCAGGTCACCACGAAGCAGAGGGCGTACCAGCCGATGAAGGTCAGGTAGGCGGCGTCCGCCGTGCCGGAGACGAGGAAGGACTGCCGGAAGGCCACGTTCACCAGCACCCCACCCGAGGCGCCGACCGCCCCCGCGATGCCGATCAGCGCCCCGGACAGCCGCCGGCTCCGGCGCTCGGCCGCTGCCCGGTCCCCGGTCCGCTCCGCCTCGGCGACCGCGCGGGCCCGGAAGATCGCCGGGATCATCTTGTACGTCGACCCGTTGCCGATCCCGGAGAAGACGAAGAGCGCCAGGAACCCGGCGAGGTAGAGCGGGAACGACCGCTCCCGCGCGGCGTACAGCACCGCAGCAGCGCCCGCGGCCATGGCGACGAAGTTCCAGAAGGTGACGCGCGCCCCGCCGAGCCGGTCGGCGAGCTGGCCGCCGAGCGGCCGGATCAGCGAGCCGATCAGCGGCCCGAGGAAGGTCATCCAGGCGGCGTCGACCGGGGTGGGGAACCGGTCGTGGAACTGGAGCTGGAGCACCTGGCCGAAGGCGAAGCCGAAGCCGATGAACGAGCCGAAGGTGCCGAGGTAGAGCAGGGACATCACCCACGTGTGCGGGTCGCGGGCGGCCGTCCGCAGCGCCCCCGGCTCGTTGCGCGCCCCGGGAACGTTGTCCAGCCAGCGCGCCGAGGCGAGGGCCGCGACCACGATCAGCGGCAGGTAGACCGCCGGCACCAGCCGGGGGTACGCGGCGCCGGCGGCGGCCATCACCGCCAGCCCGACGAGCTGCACCGCCGGCACGCCGAGGTTCCCGCCGCCGGCGTTGAGGCCGAGCGCCCGCCCCTTGAGCCGCTCGGGGAAGAACTGGTTGATGTTCGCCATCGAGGAGGCGAAGTTGCCCCCGCCGACCCCGGTCAGGCAGGCCAGCACCATGAGCGTCGAGTACGACACCCCCGGCTCGATCAGCACCGCCATCGGCACCGCGGGCACCAGCAGCAGCAACGCGCTGACGATCGTCCAGTTCCGGCCGCCGAACCGGGCCACCGCCAGGGTGTACGGCAGCCGCAGCACCGCGCCAAGGGCGGCCGGCACGGCGGTGAGCAGGAACTTCCCGGCCGGATCGATCCCGTACTCGGGGCCGAGGAAGAGCACCATCACCGACCAGAGGCTCCACACGGAGAAGCCGACGTGTTCGGCGAAGATCGAGACGTACAGGTTCCGGCGGGCGATCGGGGCGCCGGTGGTCGCCCAGAATTCGGGGTCCTCGGGGCGCCAGTCGGTGATCCGCCGCCGGCGCCCGGGGGCGTCCGGGGCCAGGGACCTGGGGGAAGCGAGCGTGCTCACGGCGACTCCTCCTCGTCGGTGACGAGGGGGACGCTAGGAACGGGCGGTTTCCCGGCGGTGCCCGTCGCGCGTCGGCCCGGAAACGGAGACCGCACGTCCGCCGGGAGCCGGCGGTGAACTTGTCACAACTCCTGGAGGATGCGCAGCGCCCGGCCCACCCGTTGCATGGTCTCGGTGTCGGCCACGTCGACGCACTCGGTGAACCACTGCTTCAGCGGCGAGGAGAGGCGGTCGGGCATCACCACGTGCCCGCCCATGGGCACGGCCAGGGGCGAGTCCCGCAGCAGCGACTCCTCGACCACCTCGGCCACGATCACGATCGGCACGTCGGTGGAGTTGTAGACGTCGGAACTGATGACCAGCCCGAGCCGTTCCCGGGCGCCGGAGATGCGCCAGACCTCTCCCCTACGCAGCACGCGGGCGCCCGCCGCCGAAGAGGGCGTCGTCGACCATGGCGGCCTCCTGGGCGTCGGCCAGGGCGGCGGACTCCAGGTCGATGCCGGAGCGTCCGACTGCGGCGGCGTGCGCGGTGAAGACCTCACGCAGCGCCTTCTCCCGGGCGGCCTGGTCCATCCAGGCGGAGAGGGAGAGGCCCTCCCGCTTGGCGAACCGCCGCGCCTCCTCGATCGTCTCGTCGGAGAACGACAGTGTCACCTTGGCGGTCATGCCGGAGAGATTACCCATTGGTATGACCGCCAGTCATCCCCGCTCGCACCCGTCGGCGAACGGGACAACCCGACCCGCCGGGGCCGTCAGGGGCGGCGGCCACCGAAGACGGCGAAGCGCCACTCCTTGAAGAAGCAGTCCACGTCCGCCAGGCCGGCCTCGGTCAGCCAGCGGCACTGGTCGGCCACCGGCGCCGGGCGGTCGTGGCGCATCCGCTCCCGGGCCGCGGCGATCTCCTCGGCGTCCGAGCCCAACTCGGTGATCCGGGCCGTCCAGACCTCGTCGTAGCGCCTGTCCAGCGCCGGGGTCGGGCCGGCGACCTGCTCGGCGTTGACGAACACCCCGCCCGGCGCCAGCGCCTCGGCCGCCCGCCGGTAGAGCGCCCGCTTGCCGTCGTCGGCGAGGTGGTGGATGGCCAGGGCGGAGACCACCGCGTCGTACCGGCCCGCGGGCAGCGGATCGGTCAGATCGGCGAGCACCGTCCGGTGCGGCACGTCCCGGGCGGCCAGGTGCCCGGCGGCCACCGCGAGCATGCCCGCCGCGCCGTCGACCAGGGTCAGCCGGATGCCCGGGACCGCCGCGGCGAGCAGCAGGGAGAACAGGCCGGTGCCGGCGCCCAGGTCCAGCACCTCGGGGGTACGCCCCGACGCGAGCGCCGCCCGCAGCGGCGGCGCGGCCACCTGGACGGCCGTGCCGTAGAACGCGTCGAAGCAGGGCACCAGCCGGCGCCGAGCCTCGTCGTAGCTGCCCGCGACGGCGTCGAACGCCTCCGCCACACTCATCCCGTCTCCCATTATCTAGGATTTTTGTCCCATATTCTAAACCGCACGGTCCGGCCCGTCACTCCCGTGCGGTGTGAGGCGCTCTTGACAGGACCGAAACAAAAGGGACCCGGACCGGAAACCGCCCGGCGGCACGCTCTTCTGGCATGACACAGGGTGCGCGCGCGACGACACGACCGGGGACACCGCCCCGGGAGGCGGCCACGCACTGCCCGTACTGCGCCCTCCAGTGCGCCATGGTGCTGCGCGAGAACGGGCGGCGGGTCGAGGTGCTTCCCCGGCAGTTCCCCACCAACCGGGGCGGCCTCTGCCAGAAGGGCTGGACCGCCGCCGAGCTGCTCGACCACCCGGACCGGCTCACCACCCCGCTGTTGCGGGACCGCCGCGGCGGCGAACTGCGCCCGGCGAGCTGGGACGAGGCCCTCGACCGGGTGGCCGCCGGGATCCGCGCCGTCCAGGACCGGCACGGGCGGGACGCGGTCGCGGTCTTCGGCGGCGGCGGGCTGACCAACGAGAAGGCGTACGCGCTCGGCAAGTTCGCCCGGGTGGCGCTGCGTACCCGGCACATCGACTACAACGGCCGCTGGTGCATGTCCTCGGCCGCGGCGGCCGGGCTGCGCGCCTTCGGCGTCGACCGGGGGCTGCCCTTCCCCCTCGCCGACCTCGGCCGGGCGGAGACCCTGCTGCTGGTCGGCGCGAACCCGGCCGAGACCATGCCGCCGCTGCTGCGCCACCTCGCCGACCAGCGTGCCCGAGGCGGCCGGCTGATCGTGGTCGACCCCCGGCTCACCGCCACCGCCCGCCAGGCCGACCTGCACCTGCAACCACTCCCCGGCACCGACCTGGCGGTGGCCAACGCGCTGCTGCACATCGCGCTCTCCGAGGGCTGGGTCGACCGGGCGTACGTGGCCGAGCGGACCAGCGGCTTCGACGAGGTCCGGCGGACCGTTGCCGGATACTGGCCGGCCGAGGTGGAACGCCTCTCCGGGGTGCCGGTGGCCGACCTGGAGGCGACCGCCCGGGCGCTGGCCACCGTGGACCGCGCGATCGTCCTCACCGCCCGGGGCGCGGAACAGCACGCCAAGGGCGTGGACACCGTCGCCGCGTTCATCAACCTGGCGCTCGCCCTGGGCCTGCCCGGCCGCCCCGGCTCCGGGTACGGCTGCCTCACCGGGCAGGGCAACGGCCAGGGCGGGCGGGAACACGGGCAGAAGGCCGACCAGCTCCCCGGCTACCGGCGGATCGACGATCCGGCGGCCCGGGAGCACGTGGCGCGGGTCTGGGGCGTACCCGCCGAGGACCTGCCCGGGCCGGGCGTGCCGGCGTACGCCCTGCTGGACTCCCTCGGCACCGCGACCGGCCCCCGGGCGCTGCTGGTCTTCGGCTCCAACCCGGTGGTGTCCGCGCCCCGGGCGGCCCGGATCGAGTCCCGGCTGCGCGACCTGGACCTGCTGGTGGTGGCCGACTTCCTGCGCTCCGAGACCGCCGAGCTGGCCGACGTGGTGCTGCCCGTCGCGCAGTGGGCCGAGGAGGACGGCACGATGACCAACCTGGAGGGTCGGGTGCTGCGCCGACGGGCGCTACGGGAGCCGCCCGCCGGGGTCCGTACCGACCTGGCCGTGCTCGCCGCCCTGGCCGCCCGCCTGGAAGAAGGGGCCGCCGGGGGCGAGGGCTTCCCGACCGACCCGCATGCGGTGTTCGAGGAGCTGCGCCGGGCCTCAGCCGGCGGACCGGCGGACTACGCCGGGGTGACCTGGGATCGGGTCGAGCGGGACGACGGCGTCTTCTGGCCCTGTCCCGACCCGGACGGGCCCGACACGCCCCGGCTCTTCGCCGGCTCCTTCCCCACCCCCGACGGGCGCGCCCGGTTCCACGCGGTGACGCACCGGCCCGCCGCGGAGGAGGTGTCCGCCGAGTACCCGCTGCACTTCACCACCGGCCGGGTGCTCGCCCAGTACCAGTCCGGCGCGCAGACCCGCCGGGTCGACGCGCTGCGCCGGGCCGCCCCCAACGGCTTCGTCGAGCTGCACCCGGACCTGGCCGACCGGCTCGGCGTGACCGAGGGCGACGAGGTGCGGGTGGTCTCCCGCCGGGGCGAGTTGCGGGCGCCGGCCCGGGTCAGCCCGGCGATCCGGCCGGACACCGTCTTCGCCCCGTTCCACTGGCCGGGCGCGGCCCGAGCCAACTCGGTCACCAACGACGCCGTCGATCCGATCTCCGGCATGCCGGAGTTCAAGATCTGCGCGGTCCGAGTGGAGAGAGCATGAGCACGCGAGTCATCGTGATCGGGTACGGGATGGCGGGCGCGCGGCTCGCCGCCGAGCTGCACGCGCGGGACGGGGACCGGAAGGTCACCGTGCTCGGCGCGGAGCCGCACCGGGCCTACAACCGCATCATGCTCTCCACCCTGCTCGCCGGGAAGATCGACGAGCCGGACGTGGAGCTGACCCACGTCACCGGGCAGGGCGTGGACGTCCGGACCGGGGTGGCGGTCACCGCGATCGACCGGGCCGCCCGGGAGGTGCACACGGCCGACGGCGACCGGCACGGCTACGACCACCTGGTCCTCGCCACCGGCAGCCGCGCCGTGGTGCCGCCGCTACCCGGGCTCGACCCGCTGCCCGACCGGGTCATCCCGTTCCGCACCCTGGACGACTGCCGGCGGATCCTCGCCGCCGCCCGGGACGCACGCCGCGTCCTGGTGCTCGGCGGCGGGCTGCTCGGCCTGGAGGCGGCCCGCGGGCTCGCCGCCCGGGGGCTGGACGTGACGGTGGTGCACCCGACCGGCTGGCTGATGGAACGGCAGCTCGACGCGACCGCCGGGACGATGCTCGCCGGCACCCTCGCCGGGCTCGGCGTACGGACCGCGCTGGCCGTCCCGGCGATCGGGGTGGCCGCCGACTCCCACGGGGTCCGCCTCGACCTCGCCGACGGCCGCTCGCTCGACGCCGACCTGCTGGTCCTCTCCTGCGGCGTACGCCCCGACACCGCCCTGGCCGCCGCGGCCGGGCTGACTGTGGACCGGGGTGTGGTGGTGGACGACCGGATGCGGACCAGCGACCCGCACGTCTCGGCGATCGGCGACTGCGCCCAGCACGCCGGCGCGCTGACCGGGCTGGTCGCCCCAGCCTGGGCGCAGGCGCGGGTGGTGGCCCAGGTGCTGGCCGGGGACGAGCCGCAGGCCCGGTACCGGCCCCGGCCGGTGGTGACCCGGCTCAAGGCGGCCGGCATCGACCTGGCCGCGATGGGCGACGCCGCCGACACCGCGCCGGACGACGGCGGCGACCACGGCGGAGCGGTCGAGGAGCTGACCTTCGCGGACCCGGCCCGCGGCACGTACGCCCGGCTGCGGATCCGCGACGACCGGTTGACCGGGGCGATCCTGCTCGGCGACAACCCCGCCGTCGGCACGGTGGTGCAGCTCTTCGACCGGGGTGGCCCGGTGCCGGCGGACCGCCGGTCGCTGCTGCTCGGGCGGGCGTTCGGCGCCGCCCCGGCCACCCCGGCCGCGTCCCCGGCGCTGATGCCGGACGCGGCCACGGTGTGCCAGTGCAACGACGTCAGCAAGGGCGCGCTGGTGGCCTGCTGGCGCTCCGGCGCCCGGACCACGCAGGAGCTGTCGGCGGCGACCCGGGCCGGGACCGGCTGCGGCGGCTGCCGGGACGCGGTGGCCGGCATCGCCGAGTGGCTCGCCGGGGCGGAACCGGCGACGGCTGGAACGAGGAACGGCATGGAGGTGACCCGATGAGCGAGCGAAGCGAGCGAATCAGCAGGCTCGGTGCGGCTGTGCCTCATGACGGCACGCAGCGAAGCGGAGTGCTGTCATGAGCGAGCAAATCAGCAGGGTGGTGGTTGTCGGCAACGGCATGGTCGGGCAGCGCTTCGTCGAGGCGTTGCGGGCCCGGGACCACGAGCGGCGCTGGCGGGTGACGGTGCTCGCGGAGGAGCGGCGGCCGGCGTACGACCGGGTGCGGCTCTCGGCCTTCTTCGACGGGGCCAGCGCCGAGGAGCTGAACCTGCACACCCCCGACGACGGGGTGGAGCTGCGCCTGGGCGAGCCGGCCACCGGGATCGACCGGGCCCGGCGGGTGGTGACCACGGCGGCCGGCGAGCACCCGTACGACGCCCTGGTGCTGGCCACCGGGTCGTACGCCTTCGTGCCGCCCGTCGACGGCACCGC
Organism: Micromonospora sp. B11E3; assembly: GCF_039871625.1. NCBI lineage: Bacteria > Bacillati > Actinomycetota > Actinomycetes > Micromonosporales > Micromonosporaceae > Micromonospora > Micromonospora sp. B11E3. Next base: position 108,201 of record NZ_JBDPMC010000004.1, read on the forward strand.
CCTGCCGGGAGTCTTCGTCTACCGGACGCTGGACGATCTGGAGGCTATCCGGGAGCACGCCCGGGGCCGGCGGACCGGCGCGGTGATCGGCGGCGGCCTGCTCGGCCTGGAGGCGGCGAACGCGCTGCGCCTGCTCGACCTGTCCACCAGCGTGGTGGAGTTCGCGCCCCGGCTGATGCCGGTGCAGGTCGACGAGGCCGGCGGGGCGATGCTCCGCCGCTACGTCGAGGAGTTGGGCGTCACCTCGTACCTCGGGGTGGCCACCACCGCCCTGCGCCCCGGCCCGGACGGCGCGGTCGCCGCTCTGGAGCTCTCCGACGGCCGTACGGTCGACGCGGAGCTGGTCGTGGTGGCCGCCGGCATCCGGCCCCGGGACGAGCTGGCCCGGGCGGCCGGGCTGCCGCTCGGGCCGCGCGGCGGCGTGCTGGTCGACGACACCTGCCGGACGGCCGACGAGCGGATCTGGGCGGTCGGCGAGTGCGCCGCGGTGGACGGCATCTGCCACGGCCTCGTCGCCCCCGGCTACGCGACCGCCGAGGTGGTCGCCGACCGGCTGCTGGGCGGGGCGGCGACCTTCCCCGGCGCGGACACCGCCACCAAGCTGAAGCTGCTCGGCGTGGACGTGGCCTCGTTCGGCGACGCGCACGGCGTCACCCCGGGCTGTCTCGACGTCACCTTCACCGACCCGGCCACCCGCACGTACGCGAAGCTGGTCCTCTCCGACGACGCGCAGACGCTGCTGGGCGGCGTGCTGGTCGGCGACGCGAGCGCGTACCCGACGCTGCGGGCCTGTGTCGGCGGGCCGCTGCCCGGTCCCCCGCTGGCGCTGCTGGCGCCGGCCGGCGGCGCGACCGCCGGGGTCGGCGCGCTGCCGGCCGCGGCGCAGGTGTGCTCGTGCAACGCGGTGACCCGCGAGCAGATCGACGCGGCGATCGCGGACGGCGCGGCCGACGTGCCGGCGCTCAAGGCCTGCACCCGGGCGGGCACGAGCTGCGGCTCCTGCGTGCCGATGCTCAAGCAGCTGCTGGACGCGGCCGGGGTGAAGCAGTCCACCGCGCTCTGCGAGCACTTCGACGCCAGCCGGCAGGAACTGTTCGACATCGTCCGGGTCCGCGGCATCCGCACCTTCTCCCAGCTCATCGCCGAGCACGGGCGGGGGCGCGGCTGCGACATCTGCAAGCCCGTGGTGGCCTCGATCCTCGCCTCGCTCGGCACCGGGCACGTGCTCGACGGCGAGCAGGCATCCCTCCAGGACACTAACGACCACTTCCTGGCCAACCTGCAACGCGACGGCAGCTACTCGGTGGTGCCCCGGATCCCGGGCGGGGAGATCACCCCGGAGAAACTCATCGTGATCGGTGAGGTGGCCCGGGACTTCCGGCTCTACACCAAGATCACCGGCGGGCAGCGGATCGACCTGTTCGGGGCCCGGGTCGAGCAGCTCCCGCAGATCTGGCGCCGGCTGGTCGACGCCGGCTTCGAGTCCGGCCACGCGTACGGCAAGGCGCTGCGCACCGTGAAGTCCTGCGTCGGTGAGACCTGGTGCCGGTACGGGGTGCAGGACTCCGTCGGGCTGGCCGTCGCCCTGGAGCTGCGCTACCGGGGGCTGCGCGCCCCGCACAAGCTCAAGTCGGCGGTCTCCGGCTGCGCCCGCGAGTGCGCCGAGGCACGCAGCAAGGACTTCGGCATCATCGCCACCGAGATCGGCTGGAACCTCTACGTCGGTGGCAACGGCGGCTTCCGCCCCCGGCACGCCGACCTGTTCGCCACCGACCTGAGCACCGAGGAGCTGGTCCGGCTGATCGACCGGTTCCTGATGTACTACATCCGCACCGCCGACCGGTTGCAGCGCACCGCCGCCTGGATCGAGGCGATGGACGGCGGCCTCGACCACCTGCGCTCGGTGATCGTGGACGACTCGCTCGGGCTCTGCGCCGAACTCGACGCGGCGATGGCCCGGCACGTCGCGTCGTACTCCGACGAGTGGCGGGACGTCCTGGAGGACCCGGAGCGGCTGCGCCGCTTCACCTCCTTCGTCAACGCCCCCGACGTACCCGACTCGTCCATCACGTTCGCCGTCGAACGCGGCCAGCCGGTGCCCGCACGCGGGGCACCGCCGACGGCCGCCGCCGACCGCCACCGCCAGCCCGTCACCCTGGGACTCCCGGAGGTTCGCCGATGACCGCGCCGACCATGTTGGACTGGGCAGTGGTCTGCCCGCTCGACCTGCTGGACCCGGACCGGGGGGTGGCCGCGCTGGTCGACGGCGTGCAGGTCGCGCTCGTCCGGACCGGCGGCGAACTGTACGCCGTCGACAACCTCGACCCGGTCGGCGGCGCGTACGTGATGTCCCGCGGGATCGTGGGCAGCCGCGGCGGCGTGCCCACGCTCGCCTCCCCGCTGCACAAGCAGGTCTACGACCTGCGGACCGGGCGGTGCCTGGACCGCCCGGACGTGGCGCTGCGGCGGCACGAGGTGCGCTGCCGGGACGGGCTGGTCGAGGTGCGGCTGCGGGAGGAGTGATGCGGGAGGAACTGGCCGGCTTCACCATCGGGGTCACCGCCGACCGGCGGCGCGACGAGTTGGCCACGCTGCTGCAGCGGCGCGGCGCCCGGGTGGTGCTCGCGCCGGCCCTGCGGATCGCCCCGCTGGCCGACGACACCGACCTGCGCGACGCCACCCGGGCGTGCCTCGACCGTCCGCCGGACGTGCTGATGGCGAACACCGGCATCGGGATGCGCGGCTGGCTGGAGGCCGCCGAGGGGTGGGCCCTGGGCGAGCCCCTGCGCGACGTGCTCTCCCGGTCGTACGTGGTCGCCCGCGGCCCGAAGGCGACCGGCGCGATCCGGGCGGCCGGGCTGCGCGAGCACTGGTCCCCGGCCTCGGAGAGCTGCGACGAGGTCGTGGACCACCTGCTGCGGCGTGGGGTGGCGGGCCAGGTCGTCGCGCTCCAACTGCACGGTGAACGGCAGCCGGAGTGCACCGAGGCGCTGGAGGCGGCCGGGGCCACGGTGATCGAGATCCCCGTCTACCGGTGGGCCCCGCCGGCCGACCCGGCTCCGCTGCACCGGCTGATCGACCTCGTCGCCGGACGGCTGGTGGACGCGGTCACGTTCACCTCCGCCGCGGCCGCCGAGGCGCTGCTGCGCGCCGCCGGGGACCGGACCGAGACGGTGCTGGAGGCGCTACGCGGCGACGTGCTGGCCGGCTGCGTCGGCCCGGTGACCGCAGAACCCCTGATCCGCCGCGGCGTGCCGGTCAGCGCGCCGAGCCGGGCGCGGCTCGGGGCGCTGGTCCGGACCATCGTGGACGAGCTGCCCCAGCGCGCCGTCACCATCCGGGCCGCCGGGCATCTGCTGACCCTGCGCGGGCACGCGGCGGTGGTCGACGGCGAGCTGTGTCCGCTCGCCCCCGCCCCGATGGCGGTGCTGCGGGCGCTGGCCGCGTCCCCGGGGCGGGTGCTGTCCCGCACCGTGCTGCTGCGCACGCTGCCACGCGGCGCCGACGAGCACGCGGTGGAGATGGCGGTGGCCCGGCTGCGGGCCGGGCTGCGCGCGCCCCGGGTGGTGCAGACGGTCGTCAAGCGCGGCTATCGCCTGCGGGTGGACTGAGCGCGGCCACCGCCGCCGGGTCGGCTTGAGCGCGGCTCAGCGCCGGCCCGGGGTGGAGCGTGGCCTCAGACCCGGGCCGGGTAGCCCCGGCCGTGCTCGGCCTGCAGCCGCAGCATCGCGTGCTCGACGACCGTGACCAGCACCTGCTTCACCGCCTCGCGGTGCCGGGCGTCGGTGTGGATGAGCGGCACCTGGGGCGAGATGGCCAGGGCCTCGCGCACCTCGTCCAGCTCGTACTGCGGGGCGTTGTCGAACCGGTTCAGCGCCACCACGTACGGCAGGCCGCGGTTCTCGAAGTAGTCCAGCGGCGCGAACGCGTCGGTGATCCGGCGGGTGTCGACCAGCACCGCCGCGCCCACCGCACCCTTGATGATCTCGTCCCACATGAACCAGAACCGGGTCTGCCCGGGAGTGCCGAAGAGATACAGGATGAGGTCCTCGGCCATGGTGATACGGCCGAAGTCCATGGCGACGGTGGTGGTCTGCTTCCCCGGCACCTTCGACGGATCGTCGATACCGACGCCGGCCGCGGTCATCACCGCCTCGGTGGTCAGCGGAGTGATCTCCGAGACCGCGCCGACCAGAGTGGTCTTGCCCACACCGAAGCCGCCCGCAATCACGATCTTCGCGGAGGTGATCCCGCGGTTGCGGCGCGCCCCGGCGGGGTCATAGCCTGCGAAGTCCACTTAGCACCCTTCCAAGGATTTCCATCCGCTCCTCGTATCCGTCGGGGGGAGCGGCAGCGTGTAGCGTCAGCAGGTTCTCGGCCACCATGTCGGCGACCAGCACCCGGGCGACGCCGAGCGGCATTCGGGCGTACGCGGCGATCTCCGCGAGCGACTGGGGCCGGCCCTCGCAGATCGTGGCGATGCGGTGCTTGTCGTGGCCCGCGAACCGGGACTCGGCGACCGCGGTCGGGCTGGCGGTCAGCACCGCCTCCAGCGCGATGTCCTGCCGCGGCTCGGTCCGGCCGCGGGTGACCGCATACGGACGTACCAGCGCACCCCGCGGGTCCTCTCGCCGTTGGTCCATCCGCGATCACCTCCTCCCGGTCGGCGCCGTCCCTCGACGCCGTTCGTACTCGTGCCTGCGGCCGCGCTACGCGCGCACCGCGTCGCGGGGCAGCGGCACCAGCGCGGCGCCCACCCGCTCGACCAGCAGCGCCATCTCGTAGCCGACCTGGCCGACGTCACAGCTGCGCGCGGCGAGCACGGCCATCGACGAGCCATCACTGATCGACATGAGGAACAGGTACCCGCTGTCCATCTCGATTACCGTCTGGAGCACACCGCCCGCGCTGAACATCCGGGCCGCACCCTCGGTCAGGCTCACCACGCCGGACGTGATGGCGGCGAGCTGGTCGGCCCGGTCCGGGGGCAGGTCCCGCGACGAGGCGAGCAGCAGCCCGTCCGCGGACACCGCCACCACGTGCGCGATGCCGGCCACGCTGTCGGCGAAGTTGGTGAGCAGCCAACCCATGTCCTGCATGGCCGCCGGCCTGTTCATCGGTTCGTCTCCTTGGTCGAGGTGCTGTTGAGGTCCCCGCCGGCCGAGCGGCCCCGCTGCACGCCGCGGTGGTAGGCCGACAGCAGGCCGCGTACTTCGTCCGGGCTGCGCCGGGTGCGCTGGCTGCTCTTGGTCTCGATCCCACCGGGGACGAGCTGCGCCTGCGGCACCCGCTTCGGCAGGCCGGAACGGGTGGTCCCGCCGACGTCCGGCTCGGCCGCCCGGCTGGCGCGGGACCAGCCCTCGTCGGCCGCGGTCCGCCAGGCGTCCGGGTCGATCGCCGGGGCGGCGGGCGGGGCGTACGCGGGCGGCGGCGTCGGGGAGGCGACGGTGGGGGCAGGGGCCGCCGTGGGGGCAGGGGCCATGGGGGCGAGGGGCGTGGGGGCGGTGGCCATGGAGGTGGCGCCCGGGACCCGGGTGGCCAGCGTGGGCCGGGGTGCCTCCGCGACGCGCGGCGCGGCCGGCGGCGGCTCCTCGTCGAAGCTGGGCCGCTGGAAGATCGCGGTCGTGTCGTTGCCGTGCGACCGGAACCAGACCGCCTCCATCTCGCGGAAGATCGGCGCCTCGGCCGGCGGGGCCGGCGGGGCCGGCGGGGCCACCGGCACGGCCGGAGCGCTCGGCACCGCGCCCGCGACCGGGCCGGCCGGCAGCACCGGCGCGGCCGGGGCAGCCGGTGCGACCGGCTTGACCGGATCCCCGCCCGGCACCCGCTTCGGCAGCGGGTCGATCGTCGGGTACGCCGTGGTCGGGCCGCCCGCCGACAGGCCGCCGGAGAACGTCGGCTGGGTCGGGGCCGGCGACGGCGCGACGGGCGGGAGCGCCGGAGACGCCGAGCCCAGGCCGCCGAACTGCACCGGCGGGGCGCTGTCCCGGGTGTCCGCCTGGCTCTGCCAGCGGGCCGGCGTCGGCGCGGACGTCCGCCACTGGTCGGCCAGCGTCGCCGCCGACGTACGGCCGGCGCCCAGCGGCTCGCCGAGCCCCAGCGGGGTCAGCGGCGCCTGCTCGATCGGGGCCGGCTGGCGCGGCGGCGCGGTCAGGGCCTGCTCACGTCCGCGCAGCGACGGCAGCACCACGGCCGAGTTGGGCAGCGTCACCTGGGCGACGGTGCCACCCTCCACGTTGCGCCGCAGCTCCACCCGGATGCCGTGACGGGAGGCGAGGCGGCTCACCACGGCCAGGCCCATCAGCCGGAACGCGGCCACGTCCACGGTCGACGGCGCGGACAGCCGGCGGTTGAGCGAGTCGAGCTGCTCGTCGGTCAGGCCGAGGCCCCGGTCCTCGACCTGGATCAGCACGTAGTCCCGGATCCGCCGGCCGTCGGCGACGACGATCGTGTTCGGCGGGGAGAAGCGGGTGGCGTTGTCGAGCAGCTCGGCGACCAGCCGGACGACGTCGTTGACCGCGTGCGCGGCGACGGAGATGTCGGTGTCGACGGTGCCGAACTCGATCCGGTTGTACTGCTCGACCTCGGACTGGGACGCCCGCAGCACGTCGATGAGCAGCGCGTCCTCGCGCCGCGGCACGCCGGAGTCGGCGCCGGCGAGGACGAGCAGGTTCTCGTCGTTGCGGCGCATCCGGGTGGCCAGGTGGTCCAGCTCGAAGAGCTTGGCGAGCCTCTTCGGGTCCTCCTCGCCGCGCTCGATCGCGTCCAGCTCGCCGATCATCCGGTCGACCAGGGTCTGACTGCGCCGGGCCAGGTTGAGGAACATCGCCGAGACGCTGGTCCGCAGGGCGGCCTGCTCCGCCGCGATCCGGACCGCCTCGCGGTGGACGACGTTGAAGGCCGAGGCGACCTGGCCCACCTCGTCCCGGTTGGTGAGCTTGATCGGGTCCCGGACCTCCCGGACGATCTCCTCCACGCCGCCGTCGCCGACGCTGCTGATGTTCTGCAGCCGGGCGACCGCGTCCGGCAGGTCGCGGTCGGCCACCTGCAGGGCGCCCTCGCGCAGGCGGCGCAGCGAGTGGTTGAGCGAGCGGGCCAGCACCACGGCCAGCGTGACGGCGATGACCAGGGTGAGCAGCACCAGCAGCGACTCGATGACGGCCTGCCGGATGACCGCCGCGCGGGCGTCCTCGGTCTCGGCGAGCAGCCGGTCCTGGAGGCGGATCTCGGCCCAGCGCATCAGGTCGTTGACCGAGCCGATCGCGGACGACGTGTCGGCGGCGGTGACCAGCGGGGCCTGGCCGACGGACCGGGTGATGTCGGCGGCCATCCGGTCGGCGAGCACCACCGCGTCGCCGGAGACCGTGCCGTCGACCAGCGCCCGCTGGGTCGGGTCGGCCACCAGCGAGAAGGAGACCAGGGCCTCCTGCTGGCTGGTCAGGGTGGCGACGAACGAGGAGAACTGCTCCTCGTCGATGCGGCCGGCCGAGAGCGCGGTGAAGGCGACCGACTCCTCCTCGGCGACCGCCGCCTTCGCGTGGGCGAACGCCGCCACCGCCCGCCGCTTGTCCGCCAGGCCCTCCTGGCCGGGCAGCTGGGCCAGGGCGTCGCCGTAGGAGACCAGGTCGGTCAGGATGACGCCGTAGCGCAGCGCCGCCTCGGCCACCGGCATCTGCCGCCGGTCCAGCACCTCCTGCCGGGTGCTGTTCAGGGTCCTCAGGTGGTCGTCGATGGCCTTCAGCCGGTCGCGTACCGCGTCCGGGACGTCGCCGATCGCCCCGCGCTCGGCGTTGTACGCCTCGATCCGGGTGTCCGTGCTGCGCACCCGCAGGTTGAACGCGTCGGCCTTCTCCCCCGGCCGGGCCAGGTAGTTGGCCGCCGCCATCCGCTCCTTGTGCAGATCCTGGGTGAGCGCGGAGATGTCGGCCGACAGCGCGGTGAGCGAGCGGAGCTGGGTCGCCTCGACGGCGCCCTGGCCGGTCGAGATCAGGCGGATGGTGGCCAGCGCGATGACGGCCGCGACCGGGACGACCAGGATCAGCGCCAGCTTGGAACGGATGCGGGCGTCCCGCAGCCGCGGCAGCCGGCGACCCCTGCTCCGACGCTCGGGCTTGCCGCTCTCGGGCAGGGTGGTGGGTCCGGTGCTCACGACATCGCCTCCGTCGTTCTTTCCACGCCTGAACCGCCGACCCGTGCCCGGCGTAGCGGACAGCGCCGCGCGCGGCACGGCCGCGATTTCACCAGAGAAGATCGTGTTTGGGAAGTCGCAGTGAGGCAGGGAACGGTCGAGCTCCACTCATCCCGCGATCCGGTCACCTTATACCTTCATTTCCGCAAGCCTCTGAGCAGGGGATATAACTCTGGAGTGGTCGTCCGATAATGCAAAGTAAGCTTTTGCAAACGTCGAGGCACCCCAACATGTGGGACGCTCGTCCCGAAAGAGCCGCGGGGCATCCGCGCTTGACCACAGGCCCCAGCATTGGCAAGGTTTTGCAGGCTTCGCGCACACCGTACGGCAACCAATCCCGTTTCTCCACTGAGGACGGATCAAGCGGCGGTGACCGGGCATCACCCGCGCCGCACCTGGAGGACTGAGTTGAGCCCCATCCGCTCCGTGACCATCACGGCGCTCGCATCGGCCCTCGTGGCCACCACGCTCACCGGCTGCCAGCTCGGCGCGGCGGAGCAGGACACGAGCCCCATCGTGATCGCCGCCGACCTGGAACTGTCCGGCCCCGCGGCTCCGGTCGGGAAGGCCTACCAGCGCGCGCTGGAACTCAAGGTCGAGCAGCTGAACTCCTCCGGCGCCCTCGGCGGCCGGACGATCGAGCTCAAGGTGAAGGACAACCGCTCGGACGCGAGCGAGTCGCTGCGCAACATCGACGACTTCAGCAGCGATTCGCGGGTGAGCGCGATCATCATGGGCGGCTGTAACGAATGTGCGATCGGCGCCGTAAAGACGATCAACGACAAGAAGATCCCCACCATCGCGCTCGCCGCGGCGAGCGCGATCGCCAACCCGGTCGCGGAGCGCCGGTACGTCTTCAAGCTCGCCCCGAACGCGGCCGACAGCGCCGCCGCCCTCACCACCGAGATGCGCCGCCGCGGCATCCGCAAGGCCGCCGTGCTGCACGCCGACGACAGCTACGGCCAGGAGGGGCTCACCGCGCTGGGCAGCGAGTTCGAGAAGGCCAACATCCGGCTGGTCGGCAGCGAGAAGGTCCGGACCACCGTCACCGACGTCAACGAGCCGGTCGGCACGCTGACCGCGGGCAAGCCGCAGGCGCTGGTCGTCTGGACGCCGCCGGAGCAGGCGATGCTGGCGGCGACCGCCGCCCAGTCGGCGGGCTTCAAGGGCTCGCTCTTCTTCGACGCCGCGGCCGCCGGCGACCTGTTCCTCGGCGCCTCGTCCCGGTCGACCGACAAGGCGACGCTGATCTTCACCCAGACCATGGTGATCGACGACGTCATCGCCACCACCCCGGCCAAGGCGGCCCGCCGGCAGTGGTTCCAGGACTACACCGCCCGGTTCGGCGGCTACCACGGCTTCTCGTCGTTCGCCGCGGACGCGGTGCAGCTCATCGCCGACGCCGAACTGCGGGCCGGCGGCCCCGCCGGCAAGGTGAACCGGGACGGCCTGCGCGACGTGCTCGAGACGTCCCAGATGGACGGCCTGTCCGGCCCGATCCGGATGACCCCGGACAACCACTCGGGCCTGATGCCCCAGGCCCTGACCACCCTGGTCGCCCGGGGCGGCCGGTGGCGCCTCGCCGGCTGATCCCACGCCGACGGAGAGAGTGCCCGCGCCGGATCCGGCCGGGCGCTCTCTCCGTTTCCGGGATCTCAGCGGGTGGAGGTCGTCTCCCGCACCCACGGCAGGGCCAGCCGCTCCGCGAGGACCAGCGCCGAGTAGAGCAGGATGCTCACCAGCGCCACCAGCATGATGGCGGCCCAGGCGGTCGCGGTGTCGCCGATGCCCGCGTACTGCGTGACCACGTACCCGAGGCCGCTCTCGCCGGCCTGGAACTCGCCGATCACCGCGCCGATCGCGGCCAGCGGCATGGCGACCTTCAGGCCGACGAAGATCTGCGGCAGCGCGGCGGGGAGCCGCACCTTGCGGAACGCCTGCCACCAGGACGCGTTCAGCGAGCGGGCCAGCTCCGCGAGGTCCGCCGGGGTGGTGGTCAGCCCGGTCGCGGTGGACAGCACGATCGGGAAGAAGCAGAGCAGGAAGACCATGGTCAGGATCGGCTTCTGACCCCAGCCGAGCGCCACCACCAGCAGCGGCCCGAGGGTGATCTTCGGTACCGCGTTGACCGCGACGAGCAGCGGGGTGAACATCCGCTCCACCGTCCGCGAGGCGGCGAGCGAGAGTCCGAGCAGGATCCCGGCCACGGACGACAGCGCGAAGCCGAGCAGGATCTCCCGCAGGGTGTCGCCGGTGTGCCCGAGCATCTTGTCCGGCTTGTCGGTGAACGCCGTCAGCACCGAGCCGGGGGTGGGCAGGGTGGTGGTGTGGACCAGTTCCAGCCGGGCGGTGAGCCACCACACCGCGAACGCGACCAGCAGGCCGGTCGCGGGCAGCAGCGCCCCGTTCACGCCGGCCCCCAGCCGGGCGCCGAGGCCGGGCCGCCCGGCGGACGCGCGGGCGGGACCGGCGGGCTGGGACGCCACCGCGGGCTCCGGTGACCGCAGGTCGGTCATCTTCTCCTCCTCTGTGTCCGGCGGGGGCCGGGACGGAACGGGGGGTACGCCCCGCCGGAGGCCGGCGGGGCGTACCCCCTTCCTGCACGGTCGAACAGGTCAGGCCTTCGGCGCGAGGTTGAAGTCGATGACCTGGTCGGGGGTGATGTTCTGCTTGAGCGAGCCCGCACCCTGCAGGATGGCGATGGCCTTGGCGACCCGGCCGCTGTCCAGCGTGCCGATCGCGGTGCCGGAGTTGCTCGACCGGACGTACCCGGCCATCAGCTGCAGCTCGGCGGCGGCCGCCGCGGGTACGGTGGCGTCGACGTTCTTCTTCAGGATGTCCGCCGCCTCCTGGGGGTTGGCCAGGGCGTACGCCAGGCCCTTGAGCAGCGCGGCGGTGAACTTCTTGACCATCTCCGGCTTGTCCTTGGCCGTCTTCGACGAGGTGATCAGCGCGTTGCCGTAGAGGTCCTGCATCACGTTGCTGTACGGCAGGACGACCGGCGTCTTCTTGGTCACCGCCGCCACCGTGGGCTGACCGACGACGAACTGGCCGATGCCGTCGACCTGGCCGGAGGCCAACGTGCCCATCAGGGTCTGCGCCTCGCCGTTGACCCAGGTCACCTTGGCCGCGTCCACACCGGCCAGCCGGGCGTACGTCGGGAAGAGGTTGCGGACCACGGAGCCGGGGGTGTCGGCGAGCTTCTTGCCCTCCAGGTCCTTCGGGGAGGCGATGCCCTTGCCCTCGACACTCACGATGGCCGCCATGGTGCGCTGTTGGATCGCGGCGACGGCGACGAAGTCCTTGGCCTGGCCGTTGCCGACCTGGAGCAGGCCACCGGTGAGGTCGATGACGCCGAAGTTGGCCTGGCCGCCGACGACGGTCTGGATCACTGCGCCGGTGCCCTGGCCGGGCTTGATGTCCACGTCGAAGCCGGCCTCCTTGAAGAAGCCCTTGTCCTTGGCCACCCAGGCATAGGAGTCACGGCCGAAGTTGCCGAACGAGGTTAGGTAGGTCACCTTTTCCAGGGCCGTACCTCCACCGCCCTTGGCGTCGGACGAGTCCGAGCCGCTGCTGCACGCGGAAACCAGGGTGAGGGCGGCAGCCAGGGCGGCGGCGGCGACCGTACGGGTCAGCCTTTTCATCAGTGCACCATGTCCTTTCCGACCAGGGGCGACAGGCCGCCTGAACGGGTCGTCGAGAGCGACGGCGTCGACAGAGGGGGGGCCGGCGCCGCCGTCGGGTGGGACTCTTAGCGGGCACAGCGTACGAGAAGGACCAGCCGATGTAGCCACGCGTGTCGGTTGCGGAACGGAAACGAAGTCACATCCGCCCGGGGCTGTGCTGACAGGGCTTCGTCCAGCTACCCTTCCTGGGTTCCGATCCTGACCATCTACTCAGGGAGGCCACCGGCGATGATCCGACTGTCCGGGGTGTCCCGTACCTTCGACGGCCGCGCCGGCCGTGTCGAGGCCCTGCGGGGCATCGACCTCGAAGTCGCCGAGGGCGAGTTCCTCGCCGTGCTCGGCCGCTCGGGCTGCGGCAAGTCGACCCTGCTGCGGATGATCGCCGGGCTGATCCCGGCGACCGCAGGGCAGATCACCGTCGCCGGTACGCCGATCACCCGTCCCCGCCGGGACATCGCCATGCTGTTCCAGCGGCCCGCCCTGCTGCCCTGGCGCTCGGTGCTGGACAATGTCCTGCTGCCCGTGGAGATCTTCGGCTGGAAACGGGCCAAGCACCGGGACCGGGCCCGGGAGCTGCTCGAACTGGCCGGGCTGGCCGGGTTCGAGAAGCGGCTGCCGCACGAGCTCTCCGGTGGCATGCAACAGCGGGTCTCCCTGTGCCGGTCGCTGATCGGCGACCCCCGGGTGATGCTGATGGACGAGCCGTTCTCCGCCCTCGACGCGCTCACCCGGGAGGAGCTCTCCGGCGAGCTCCAGCGGGTGCACATGACCAGCGGGGCCACGGTCGTCTTCGTCACCCACTCGATCGACGAGGCGGTGCTGCTGGCCGACCGGGTGGTCGTGCTCAGCCCCCGCCCCGGCCGGATCCGGTCGGTGGTCGAGGTGGACATCCCCCGGCCCCGCACCCTCGGGCGCAACGCCCACCTGGCCGACGTGGCCCGCGTCAGCGCCGAGCTGCACGAGTTGCTGATGGAACGCGACGCCCCGGCCGACGACGCCGTCGCGGCCCCGGCCGACGCGACGCCGGCCGACCCGCCCGCCGACGCCGTCGCGGTCCCGGCCGACCCCGCCGTCCGCGAGGAGGCGTCGGCCTCGCCCGGCCGCGGGGGACGCTGACCGTGCGGGTGTCCGTCTTCACCGAGCCGCACCGCGGCGCCAGCTACACCGACCAGCTGCGCTTCGCCCGCGCCGTCGAGGCGGCCGGCTTCGAGGGCTTCCTCCGGGCCGACCACTACCAGGCGATGGGCGACGAGCCCGGGCTGCCCGGCCCCACCGACGCCTGGCTGACGCTGGCCGCCCTCGCCCGGGAGACCACCCGGATCCGGCTCGGCACCCTGGTCACCTCGGCCACGTTCCGGCTGCCCGGGCCGCTCGCGGTGATGGCCGCCCAGGTCGACCAGATGAGCGGCGGCCGGATCGAGCTGGGCATCGGCGCCGGCTGGTACGAGCGGGAGCACACCTCGTACGGCATCCCGTTCCCCGTCGTCGGGGAGCGCTTCGACCGGCTGGCGGAGCAGCTCGAGGTGATCACCGGGCTGTGGCGGACCCCGGTCGGCGAGACCTACAGCTTCACCGGCGACCACTACCGGCTCGCCGACGCGCCCGCCCTGCCCAAGCCGGTGCAGCAACCGGGCCCGCCCGTCATCGTCGGCGGGCGCGGCCCCAAGCGCACCCCCGAGCTGGCCGCCCGGTACGCCGACGAGTTCAACATGCCGTTCAAGAGCGTCGCCGAGACGGCGGCGGCGTACGAGCGGGTGGCCGAGGCGTGCGAGCGCCACGGCCGTACGGAGTCGGGGCGCCCGCCACTCGTGCTCTCCGCCGGGATCGTGGTGGCCATCGGGCGGACCGACGCCGAGGCGCAGCGGCGGGCGGCGCCGCTGCACGTCAAGAGCGCCCTGCCGCCGGAGGACCCGGTGGTCGGCTCGCCCGCCCAACTGGTCGACCGGATCGGCGAGTTCGCCGCGGTCGGGGCGACCCGCGTGCACCTGCGGCTGATCGACCTCGCCGACCTCGACCATCTGGAACTCGTCGCGGCCGAGGTGCTGCCGCAGCTGGGAGCGGACCGATGACCGACGTCGTCGACGGGATCGAGCTGGGCCCGGTGGGCCAGGAGATCGTCTACGAGAACGACCGGGTGCGGGTGTGGCACATCCGGCTGGAGCCGGGCGAGCGGCAGCCGCTGCACCGCCACGACCACCCGTACCTGGTCATCGCCGTGCAGGGCGCGAAGAACATCGTGCAGACCATCGACGGGAAGACGATCGACGCGGACGAGCCGACCGGCGGGGTGGTCTACCGGGACCCGGGCGCGGTCCACATGCTCACCAACGTGGGCGACACGACGTACCTGGCGCGGTTGGTCGAGCTGAAGTAGCGGTAAGCAGCCACGCCGCCGCGCCGCGTCAAGGTGGCGATCGGGCGTACCGGGCCGTAACGTGCCCGACATGGCCTATCGCACGTGGGGCAGATGGCTGCTCACGGCGCTCGGGGTGAGCGTGCTGGCCGGAGCCGGCCAGCTCGGCGTCGCGTACGGGTTCGGCATCGTCCAGCTCACCGGCGCGTTCACCGACGCCACCGTCAATCGCTGGCCGGCCCAACTGGTCTGGGTCGGCTGGTTCGCCGCAAGCGCCGCCGTGGTCGGCGCCATCGTCACCGAGCGCCTCGCCCGCGCCCGCGGCGTCATGGGCACCACGGCCGGGCGACTCGGGACCGCCGGCGCGTCGGCGCTGGGCGCGACCGTCGTCGCGCCGCTGTGCATGCAGCCGGCGCGGGCCGCCGAGCTGAACAACGTGGACCCGGTCTGGGCGGTCGCCATCTGCGCGATCCTCGGCGCGGTGCTCGGTGCCGGGGCCGCCCTCGCCGTGCTGCTCCGCCCGCCGCTGGGCTGGAACGCCGCGACGGTTGCCTGCGGGATCTGGGCGATCGCCCTCGTCTCGTCCCTGCCGGCTCTGCTCGACACCGGCCCGCTGCACACCGTACGGCTCGGCGTGCCGGAGCCGAGGTGGCTGAGCGCCGACACGGCGCAGCGACTGTCGATGCTCGTCCTGCCTCTGCTGACCCTGCTGGCCGGCGCGGCCTCGGGCGCGCTGGCCCGCTGGCGCAACCACCCGCCGATCATCGGCGGCGCTTCCGGCGCGGCCGGCCCGGTGATGATCGCGTTCGCCTACCTGGCCGCCGGGCCTGGCGACACCGCCGACCGGTACCAGCTCGCGCCCTACTACGGCGCCCTGATCGCCGTCTTCGCCGGCGCGCTCGGCTCGACCGCCGCCACGCTGGTCCGCTGGCCGCTCATCGCCGCCGAAAGCGCCGACCCGGCGGCCATCGAGCCCACCGACATCCTCCGGCCCCTGCCCACCGGCCCGGTCCCGCCCATCGGGGACGGCGCGGGTGCCGGGGAGGGCGCGGGCGCGGGTGCCGGGGAGGGCGCGGGCGCGGGTGCCGCCACCGTCGACCTGGCCGCCACCGTCGACCCGGCCGCCGGCGCTGACCTGGTCGGCAGCGGTGACCCGGTCGACGCCGGCGGCACCGAAGGCCGGAGCGCGCGCCGGGTCGCCGCGACCGCCGGTGACCCGCCGCCGCACCCCGCGGCCGAACCGGTCCCGGCCGCCGACGCCTCTCCCGCCGGTCAACCCGGCCACTCCGGTGCCGACCGGCCGACCGTCGCGGCGACGGGCACCACACCCGAAACCGCTCCAGCCCACCGGGACTGGCCGGCCACCGCAGACGCCGCATCGGCCCCGCAGGAGGAACTGGCCGCCCCGGTCGCGCGGCAGGAGGCGACCATTCCCGGCGAGGAGGGCCAGAGGGCACCGCTCCCGCGGGAGGAAACGGCACCCGTTCCGCGGGAGCAGGTAGCGCCTGCTTTGCAGGAGCGGACAGCGCCTGCTTTGCAGGAGCGGGCAACTCCGGTCCAGCGCACCGAGTCGGCTCCCGTCCCGCGGAACGAGCCGGCCCCGGCCACGCGGAACGAGCCGGCCCCGGCCACGCGGAACGAATCGACCCCGGTCGCACAGCTGGAAGTGGCCCCGGCCACGCGGAACGAAGCGACCCCGGTCGCACAGCTGGAAGTGGCTCCGGCCACGCGGGACGAAGCGGCCCCGGCCGCGCCGGTGGAGAGTGTTACTCCTGTCGCGCCCGCCCCGCGCGCGAGGCGCGCCCGGAAGCCGAAGGCCTCGGCCTCGGCCACCTCCGCCCCTGCGACCTCCGGTGCGGCCGTCTCCGGCCCGGCCACCCCCGAGGCGGATGCCTCCCACCTGGTCACCCCCGGGGCGGACGCCTCCCGCCCGGCCGCCTCCGGGGCGGACGCCTCCGGGGCGGACGCCTCCCACCTGGTCACCCCCGGGGCGGACGCCTCCCGCCCGGCCGCCTCCGGGGCGGACGCCTCCCACCTGGTCACCCCCGGGGCGGACGCCTCCCGCCCGGCCGCCTCCGGGGCGGACGCCTCCGGGGCGGTCACCTCCCCGGCCGCCCCCGGGACGGCCGGCGCCGGCCCGGCCAGCCCGGCGGACGGCACGAGCAGCCGCGGCGGCGCCCGCGGCCGGGCGGACAAGGGCACGGCGGACGCGGCCTCGTCCCCCGCCGGGGCGGGCGTCAGCCCGGTCGCCCCCGACCCGTACCCAGCCGCCCCCGACCCGTATCCGGCCGACGTCGGTGCTTCCCCGGTCGGCCCGGAGGCCCACGTCCCCGGCCCGGCTGACGCGGGCGCCTCAGTCCCCGGCCCGGCCGCCGGCCCGGCTGGCGCGGACACCCGAATCCTTGGCCCGGAGGCGAGCCCGGGTCACGCGAACGCGGGTCACGCAGGCACGGGTCACGCAGGCACGGGTCACGCAGGCACGGGTCACGCAGGCACGGGTCACGCAGACACGGGTCACGCAGACACGGGTCACGCGAACGCCGGTCGGGCTCACGCGAACGGAGCCGAGCGCAAGGAAGACGGACTGGCTGAGGCGGAGGCGCCTGGAGCCGGGGTGACTGGGGCCGGGGCGGCGGCAGCCGCAGATCCGGCCGTCGGCGCAGCCGGCCCGGGCACGCCGCACGGCACCCTCCCACCGCCCGCTCCCCGCCACCCCGAGGCGCCCGAACCGACCGCGCCCCCGCCGGTGGGTAGGCCCGGCCCGCCGTACTTCGAGGCGCCCTCCGCGGACGACATGGCGCTGCCCGCCGTACCCCAGCCGACCTGGTCCGCCGCCGAGCCGGTCCCGCCGTACGCGCCCACCGGTCGAACGGAGCCGGAGTTCTACGACCCGGCTCCGCTCCCCCGACACCGAGCCCCCCAACCCGAGCTGGACCGCGCCTCGAACTGGGACGCCCTCGCGAGCGCCGCTCGACAGGCCGGCCCCCAGCCGGTGGACTGGACGGTCCCGGCCGCCCGCGGTCCCGTGCCGCCATCGGTCGGCCACGAACCGACCTGGACCACCGGATTCACCGGCGGGCCGTCCGGTGACCATCGGGACCCCGGCACCGGCTCGGCCGGCGGCGGCCCGGTCGCCGGCGTTCCCGGCGGCACGGCGGAGGAGTCGGGCGGTGGCCTGTCCCGGATCCGTCGTGGCCTGTTCCGGCGCAACCGGGCCCGCGGGGGCGACGACGCCGGCACGGACCACGACAACCGGGGCCACGAGCTGGAGCCGCTGCCCGCCCAGGACGCGGAGTACGTCGACTGGGTCGCGGGCCTCGGCCGTTCCAACGTCGACCAGGACGGGGGCCCGGACGGCGGGTCACGGAAGCGCCGCTCCCCCGGCCGCCACCACCGCGACTGACGCCCCTTCGACAGAAAGACCTTGGTACGAAGTGGCCCCTCCGGGGGCCGTTTCGTACCAAGGTCTTCGAGGGTGGTGTCAGAGAATGGCGTCCAGCGCGTCGAGGTCGGCGTCGGTGGGCTGCCAGGCACCGGCCTCGGCGTTGGCCCGGACCTGCTCCGGCGTGGTGGCACCGGCGATCACCGAGGTCACCGCGGGCCGGGCGGCCAGCCCGCCGATGGCCACCTGGAGCACCGACAGGCCGCGCTCGGCGGCGTACGCCTCGATCGCCTCGATCGTGTCCCAGTCCGCCGCAGCCAGGCGCTGCGCGTACCGGCCGCCGCCGGAGAGCCGGCTACCGGCGGGCGGCGCCTCTCCCCGCTTGTACTTGCCGGTCAGCAGCCCGTTGGCCAGCGGGAAGAACGGCAGCATGCCCAGGCCGAACCGCTCGCAGGCGGGGATGACCTCGGCCTCGACGCCCCGATCCAGCAGGCTGTAGTGGTTCTGGGCGCTGACGAACCGGGTCAGCCCCTGGGAGGAGGCGGTCCAGTCGGCGTCGGCGATCTGCCAGCCGGCGAAGTTGGAGTTGCCCAGGTAGCGGACCTTGCCGGCGCGGACCAGGTCGTCCAGGGCGGCGAGGGTCTCGTCGATCGGGGTTCCCGGGTCGGGCTCGTGCATCTGGTACAGGTCGATGTGGTCCGTGCCGAGCCGGCGCAGCGACGCCTCCACGGCCCGGACGATGTACCGCCGCGAGCCCCGGGCGCCGAAGTCCGGCCCGTTGAGGCCGTGCATGTCCATGCCGAACTTGGTGGCCAGCACCACGTCGTCCCGCCGGCCCTTGAGCGCCTGGCCGAGCAGCTCCTCCGAGCCGCCCTGCGGCTCACCGTAGATGTCGGCGGTGTCGAACAGGGTGATCCCGGCGTCGAGGGCGGCGTCGACGACCGCGCGGGTGCCGTCGAGGTCGAGCTTGCGGCCGAAGTTGTTGCAGCCGATGCCGACCACGGACACCACGAGCCCGGAGTCGCCCAACCGGCGGTAGGTCATCTCAGTCACGAGATCAACCCTATGCCCGTCCGGCGGGACGCAGCGGGCCAGCAGCCCATTCGGTGGGTGATGCCCGACTCAGCCGAGCACCTCGACGCAGAGCCGGCGGGCCGCGCCGAGGGTGGCGGTCAACTCGGCCGGTGAATGCCCGACGGAGCCGAGCAGCGCCTGTGCCCGGGACGCGAAGTCGGGTGGCGCGCCGGGCAACCGCCCGGCCGCGGCGACCATGCCCTTCTCGTTCACCAGCCAGTGCCCGGCACGGGCGTGGAGCACCTGCACCAGCACCCCGACCACGCGGAACAGGCACCCGGCCACGTACGCGCTGTCGCCGGCCGCGATGGCCTTGGCCGCACCGCTGTCGCCGGCCGCGACGGCCTTGGCCGCACCGTCGAGCAGGAATCCCGCCTCCCAGCCACCGCGCACCAGGGCATCGGCCAGCGCGGGCGGGTACGCCCGCGTCTCCTCCCGCAGCGCGGCCAGCTCACCGGTGGGGTCGGCGAGTACCCGGCACAGCGCCACCTCGCCCGCGTAGGCGTGGGAGTAGAAGCCGAGCGGATGGCCCGCCTGCACGCCCACCTCGTAGCGGCCCGCCCGGCAGTCGTTCCACACCCGGCGTACCCGGTCGAGGTCCCGGTAGATCCAGTCGACGGGCGTTCCGCCGACGCGCAGCCAGCCGCCGCCGTCCACCCACGGACCCCAGCCGCCCGGTTCCGTCAACGCGACCGGCTCGTCGGCGACCGTTGCGGCGACCGCGCGCAGCCCCGGCACGTCCAGGTTTCCTCGGTAGTACAGGCCCAGATCCCAGTCGGAGTCCGGCCGGTGGGTGCCGCGCGACCGGCTGCCGCCCAGTGCCACGGCCACCACGCCGTCGACCGCGCAGAGCCGGCCGGCCAGCTCCTCCGGGTTCACCCGACGTCCCACACCGGTTCGGGCGTCTCCACCACCTCGCCGTCGCCGCGGAACAGCACGAACCGGTCGAAGGTACGGGTGAACCACCGGTCGTGGGTCACCGCGAGCACCGTCCCCTCGAACGCGTTCAGGCCGGCTTCGAGCGCCTCCGCGCTGGCCAGGTCGAGGTTGTCGGTGGGCTCGTCGAGCAGGAGCAGGGTGGCACCGGACAGCTCCAGCAGCAGCACCAGGAAGCGCGCCTGCTGGCCGCCGGACAGCGTGCCGAACCGCTGGTCGCCCTGCCCCGCCAGCTCGTACCGGGACAGCGCCGCCATCGCCGCGTGCCGGTCCATCCCGGCCCGATGCTCGTCGCCCCGCCAGAGGATGTCGACCAGCGTCCGTTCCATCAGCTCGGGGCGGTCGTGGGTCTGCGAGAAGTGGCCGGGGCGGACCCGGGCGCCGAGCCGCACCACCCCGTCGTGGGCCACCGGGGCGAGGGCCGCCGCGCCGTCGACCGGCCCGTTGGCCGGGTCCGGGTCGGTGCCGCCCCGCGCCAGCAGCCGCAGGAAGTGCGACTTTCCGGTGCCGTTCGCGCCGAGCACCGCCACCCGGTCGCCGTACCAGACCTCCAGGTCGAAGGGGTAGGTCAGGCCGTCCAGCTCCAGCTGCTCGGCGACCACCGCGCGCTTGCCGGTCCGCCCGCCGCTCAGGCGCATCCGGATGTCCTGGTCCTTCGGCGGTACGGGCGGCGGCCCGGCCTCCTCGAACTTACGCAGCCGGGTCTGCGCGGCCTGGTACCGCGAGGCCATCCCGTCGTTGTACGCGGCCTTCTGCTTGTACATCAGCATCAGCTCGCGCAGCTTCTGGTGCTCCTCGTCCCAGCGGCGGCGCTGCTCGTCGAGGCGGGCGTGCCGGGCCACCCGGGCGTCGTGCCAGCTCGCGAAGCCGCCCGGGTGCACCCAGGCGCTGCCGCCCTCGACGGCGACCACCCGGTCGGCGGTCTGCGCCAACAGCTCCCGGTCGTGCGAGACGTACAGCACCGACTTGCCCGACTCGCGCAGCCGCGCCTCCAGCCAGCGCTTGCCGGGCACGTCGAGGAAGTTGTCCGGCTCGTCCAGCAGCAGCACCTCGTCGGTGCCGCGCAACAGCAGTTCCAGGGCAAAGCGCTTCTGCTGACCGCCGGAGAGGGTCCGCACGGGACGCTCCCGCGCGCTGTCCCAGGGCAGGTCGAGCACGATGGTGGCGACGGTGTCGAAGAGCACCTCGGCGTCGTACCCGCCGACCTCGCCCCAGGCGGCGAGGGCGTCGGCGTACGCGAGCTGCGCCCTGCCCGCGGCGCTGCTGTACTTGCCGCGCACCTCGGCCGCCCGCATGGCCGCCTCGGTCTCGACGAGCCGGCGACCGGCGTCGCGCAGCGCCGGCGGG
The DNA here is from genome assembly GCF_039871625.1 of Micromonospora sp. B11E3. Lineage (NCBI taxonomy): Bacteria > Bacillati > Actinomycetota > Actinomycetes > Micromonosporales > Micromonosporaceae > Micromonospora > Micromonospora sp. B11E3. Next base: position 129,167 of record NZ_JBDPMC010000004.1, read on the forward strand.
GCGAGCGAGAGGGCCAGGTCGGCGAGGGTGGAGTCGTCGCCGATCATGCCGATGAACTGCCGCATCACGCCGAGGCCACCCGAGCGGGAAACGGCGCCGGTCTTCACCGGCAGGTCGCCGGCGACCATTCGCAGCAGCGTGGTCTTGCCCGCGCCGTTCGGGCCGACCAGGGCGACCTTGGCGCCCTCACCGACCCGGAACGACACGTCGGTGAAGAGCTCCCGGCCGTCGGGCAGGATGTGCCCGACCGCCGCCACGTCCACGTATCCCACGCCGGCATCCTCCCGGAGGGGCCGGGGCGGGCTCCAGTCAATTACCGGTTGACCCGCAGTACCCGGAAGCCCTTCTGGCTGGCGTGCCGCTCCACCCGCCAGCCCTGCTCAGCCAGCCACCGGTGCACCGAGTCGCCGCCGAGGTGACGCGCGATCACCAGCCAGGCCACGCCGTCCGGGGCGAGCCGGGGCAGCCAGCGCGACAGCAGCTCGTGCAGGCCCTCCTTGCCGATCCGGATCGGCGGGTTGGACCAGATCTGTGCGAAGGTCAGCCCGTCGGGTACGTCGTCCGGGGCGGCCACCCGTACGCGGCCGGCGGCCCCGACCCGGGCCGCGTTGGCGGCCGTCAACTCCCGGGCCCGCTGGTTGACGTCGACCGCCCAGACGGTGGCCGCCGGTGCGCTGTCGGCGAGCACGCAGGTGATCGGGCCGAAGCCGCAGCCCAGGTCGAGCAGTGGCCCGCTGACGTCCCGCCCCGGCAGCTCGGCCTTGCGCAGCAGCACGGCGGTACCCGGGTCGAGGCGGTCGGCGGAGAAGACCCCGCCGGCCGAGGCCAGCGTGTACTCGCGCCCGGCGACGGTGAACTCGACCTCCCGGGGCCGGGCCGTGGCCGTGGGCTCAGCGGTGAAGTAGTGGTCGCCGGTCACGCCCGGCATTCTCGCACTGGCGCCGCGCGCCGCTGTGCGGGGCTGCTCGCCTCCGGCCCACTGCCAGGCGACACGCCACTCCACCACAATTTCCCATTATTACCCCCTAAAGGGATAATCGGTCCTACCCTGGGCGACATGGTGTATCGGCACGAGTCCGATGAGGACGCTTTCGAGGAGTACCCGGGGTCGGGTTCCGACCCGTCGATGCGGGGCGGGCGCCCGCCCCTCCGTTCCCGGCCCTCCCCGTCCCGCTTCCCGACGCCGTCGCTGCCCCGGGTCAACCGGGCCGCGCCGCCCGGCCCCGGCCCGACGGCTGGACGGGCGCCCGGCCCCGCGGCGGCCCGCGCCGCCGCCGGACCGGCCTATCCGGCCGGCTCCGCGCACGTCCGGCACGAACAGCTGGACCATGCCCAACGGGAGCCGGCGGCGCACGTCCAGCACCACCCGCCGGCCTACCCGCAGCACGAGCCGCAGCAGTACCCGCATCCTGAACCGCCGACGTACGCGCAGCACGAGCGGCAGCCGTACGTCCACCACCACCCGCCGGCCCACCCCCAGCACGAGCCGCAGCCCTATTCCCAGCACGAGTCGCAGGCGTACCCGCAGCCTCAACCGCCGGCCCACCCGCAGCACGAACCCCAGCCCTACGGCCCGCACGAACCGCAGGCCGTTCAGCACCACGCGCAGGCCCACGTCCAACACGAGCCGCACGCCCACACGCAGCACGAACCCGAGGCCATCCAGCGTCACGTCCAGCAGGAACCGCAGACCCACGCAGAGTACGAACCCGCGGTTCAGCGCCACTCGCAGCCCCAGACGCACCACGAGCCGCAGGCCGTTCAGCACCACGGCCAGGCCCAGGCACAGGAACCGCACGCCGGCGTCCGGCACGAACCGCCGGCCCAGGTCGAGCACCAGCCACACGCCCACGCACAGCACGCACCACCGGCCCCTCCGCAGCAGGAGCAGCCGGTGTCCCCCACCCGGTCCGAACCGGTGGCTCCGGCGCCGCAGACCCAGGTGCCGGCCGGACCCGAGCCGGCGGGCGGCCCCCGCCCCCGCTGGCGTCGGAACACCCGGTTGGGAGGCGGCCGGCTCTGGCAGGCGCTCGTCGGGGGCGCTGCCGTCCTGGTGCTGCTCGCCCTCTGCGGGCTCGGCACCGCCGCGCTGGTCATGGAGCGGAGCGGCAACCCGCAGGGCACGCCGACCCAGCCGACGGGGGCCGCCCCGTCGCCGTCGCAGAGCGACCGGCACGAGCTCGACTCCCGGGACAGCGACCAGGCGCCGTTGACCGCCAAGGAGGTCTTCCCGACCAAGAAGCTGACGGTCGCGGACGGGCAGACGTCGTACTCGGTGTTGAAGACCCAGTCCAGCGGCAGCTGCGCCGTCGCCGCCACCGACGAGGTCGCCGACCTGCTCGTCCGGCTCGGCTGCAACCAGGTGGTCCGGGCGACGCTGCGCTCCCCCGACGGGGCCTACCTGCTCACGGCGGGGTTGTTCAACCTGACCGACGTGGCCACCGCCCAGCGCGTCCGGGACCGCGTTCGGGAACTGCTGGACGAGCGGCAGGGCCGGTTCCGGGGGATGGCGGCCGGCACCGACACCGAGGCGCTCACCACGGCCCCGTCCCGGGTCGGCTGGCAGACGCGGGGCCACTACCTCGCCTACTGCGTGGTCGTCCGTGCCGACGGGGAGCCGGTCGGCAGCGGCGACCCCAAGGCCCGCGAGATCCTCGTCGACCTGATCGAGCTGCACCTGAGCAAGGCGGTGCTGGAGCGCCGCGCCACCGGCGGCTCGGCCAGCCAGCCGACGCCCGACGCCGCCGAGCGCGACTGACACGGCTCAGCGTCGTAAGGATTCGCGTCAGCCCTCGACCGGGACGCGGAGCCGGCGGGTGAGGTCGGCGCGGCGGGCGTACTCGGCGGGGTCGTCGGGGTAGCCGACGGCGACCAGGGTCAGGCCGTGCGCCGGCGCCACGGTCACCTCGCTGGACCGCTCACGGCGGCTCAGCAGGCCGCCCGGCCAGTCCACCGGGCGCCGCCCGTCCCCGGCTACCAGCATCGCCCCGACGAGGCTGCGCACCATCGCCTGGCAGAACGCGTCCGCCTGGACCGTGGCGACCAGCAGGCCGTCCGGGTCGCGCCGCCAGTCCAGCCGGGTCACCTCGCGCAGCGTGGTGGCGTTCTCCTTGCGCCGGCAGTACGCGGCGAAGTCGTGCTCCCCCACCAGCCCGGCCGCGGCGGCGTTGAGCAGGTCGAGGTCGAGCCGCTTCGGCCAGGCCAGCACCTCGTGCCGGCGCAGCGGCTCGGCGCCGTACGGGGCGTCGGTCACCCGGTACTCGTAGCGGCGGAAGGTGGCCGAGAACCGGGCGTCGAAGTCGGCGGGCACCGGGGTCATCGCGCGGACCCGCACGTCGGTGGGGAGCAACCGGGCGAGCCGGCGCAGCAGCGAGCCCTCGAACCCGCGCCAGACGTCGGACGGCAGGTCGAGGTGGCACACCTGGCCCGTGGCGTGCACGCCGGCGTCGGTCCGCCCGGCCACGGTCAGCCCGGTCGCCACACCCGCGCCGAGGACCAGGTCGAGGGTCGCGGTGAGCACACCGGCAACCGTCCGCCGGGTCGGCTGGGCCGCCCAGCCGGAGAAGTCGGTTCCGTCGTACGCGACGTCCAGCCGCAGCCGGGTCCGATCGTCCACGCGTGCCTCCCGTCACGGGTCGGGCCCGGCACCCACACAGGGGTGCCGGGCCCGACGCGGTGCCCTTGATCAGGCCTTGTCGTTCTCGGCGGCCTCGTCGCTGTCCTCGCGCGCCTCGGCCGTGTCGCCGCTGGCCGACACCGGCGGCTCGGAGTCCTGGTCGGCCGGGGCCGACTGCGGGGTCTCCTCGGCCGGGGCGAGCGCCTCGACCTTGTCCTGCTGGGCGGCCTTGCGGGCCGCGGTCTTCTTGTTCGCCTTCGGCTCGCTGACGACCAGTTCCTCGACCAGCTCGATGATCGCCATCGGGGCGGCGTCACCCTTGCGCGGGCCGGTCTTCACGATCCGGGTGTAGCCACCGGGGCGGTTGGCGTACCGGGGCGCGATCTGGTCGAACAGGGTGTAGACCACGTCCTTGTCCTTGACGACGGCCAGCACCCGCCGACGGGACGCCAGGTCGCCACGCTTGGCCTTGGTGATGAGCTGCTCGGCGAGCGGGCGCAGCCGCCGGGCCTTGGTCTCGGTGGTCTTGATCTTGCCGTGCTGGAACAGCGACATGGCCAGGTTGGCCAGCATCAGCCGCTCGTGCGCCGGGCTGCCGCCGAGGCGGGGACCCTTGGTGGGCGTGGGCATTCTTGGTGCTCCTCAGGTGTGGCGGCAGCCGGGACTAGAGCTGCTCGGTCTCGCGGTAGTCGTCGGTGTCGTAGTCGGCCTCACCGAAGGCGTCCACGACGTGCGCCGGGTCGAAGTTCGGAGCCGAGTCCTTCAGCCCCAGACCCATCCCGGCCAGCTTCATCTTGACCTCGTCGATCGACTTCTGGCCGAAGTTGCGGATGTCGAGGAGGTCGGCCTCGGTACGCCCGATCAGCTCACCAACGCTGTTGATGCCCTCGCGCTTGAGGCAGTTGTAGGAACGGACGGTCAGGTCCAGCTCCTCGATCGGCAGGGCCAGGTCCGCCGCCAGTTGGGCGTCCTGCGGGGACGGCCCGATGTCGATGCCCTCGGCGGTCTCGTCCAGCTCCCGGGCCAGGCCGAAGAGCTCCACCAGCGTCGACCCGGCGGAGGCCAGCGCCGTACGCGGGCCCATCGACGGCTTGGTCTCGACGTCGATGATCAGCCGGTCGAAGTCGGTCCGCTGCTCGACACGGGTCGCCTCGACGCGGTACGTCACCTTGAGCACCGGCGAGTAGATCGAGTCGACGGGGATCCGGCCGATCTCGGCACCGGCCTGCTTGTTCTGCGCCGCCGTCACGTAGCCGCGACCCCGCTCGACGGTCAGCTCCATGTCGAGCCGCCCCTTGCCGTTCAGGGTGGCGAGCTTCAGGTCCGGGTTGTGCACCGAGACCCCGGCCGGGGGCTGGATGTCACCGGCGGTCACGTCGCCCGGGCCCTGCTTGCGCAGGTACATGCTGACCGGCTCGTCGTGCTCGGAGCTGACGCACAGCTCCTTGATGTTCATGACGAGCTCGACCACGTCCTCCTTGACACCGGGGATCGTGGTGAACTCGTGCAGCACACCGTCGATCTTGATCGAGGTGACCGCCGCGCCCGGGATGGACGACAGCAGCGTACGCCGCAGCGAGTTGCCGAGGGTGTAGCCGAAGCCCGGCTCCAGCGGCTCGATGGTGAACCGGGACCGGGTCTCGTTGATCGACTCCTCGGAGAGGGTCGGTCGCTGGCTGATGAGCATGTCTTCTCTTCTCTTCCGGGGCGCCCGCCATATGACGCCCACGACACAAACTGTTCCGGTGGCCCGCCCCTCGGGGCGGGCCACCGCAACGAGCTCTTACTTCGAGTAGAGCTCGACGATCAGCTGCTCCTGGACCTGGGTGTCGATCACCTGGCGGGCCGGGAGCGAGTGCACGAGGATCTTCATCTGGCTGGGGATGGCCTCGAGCCACGCCGGAACGCTGCGGGAGCCGGCCTCGGCCTGCGCCACCAGGAACGGGGTGAGCTCCTTGCTCTTGGCCCGCACCTCGATGATGTCGTGCTCCTTGACGCGGTACGACGGGATGTCGACCTTCTTGCCGTTCACCGTGAAGTGACCGTGCTTGACCAGCTGACGGGCCATGTCCCGGGACTTGGCGAAGCCGGCCCGGTAGACCACGTTGTCCAGCCGCGACTCGAGGATCTGCAGGAGGACCTCACCGGTCTTGGCCTGCTTGGCCACGGCCTCCTCGTAGTAACCGCGGAACTGCTTCTCCAGCACGCCGTACACGCGGCGGGCCTTCTGCTTCTCACGGAGCTGGAGCAGGTACTCCGTCTCCTTGGTGCGGCCACGGCCGTGCTGCCCGGGCGGGAACGGCCGGGACTCGAACGGGCACTTCGGGCCATCGCACTTGCTGCCCTTGAGGAACAGCTTCATCTTCTCCCGCCGGCAACGGCGGCAGTCAGCACCGGTGTAACGAGCCATCTCTCTCTAACCTCTCAGACCCGGCGACGCTTCGGCGGACGGCACCCGTTGTGCGGCTGCGGGGTCACGTCGGAGATCTGACCGACCTCCAGGCCCACGGCCTGCAGCGAACGGATGGCGGTCTCCCGGCCGGAGCCGGGGCCCTTGACGAACACGTCGACCTTGCGCATGCCGTGCTCCATCGCCCGGCGCGCGGCGGCCTCGGCGGCGAGCTGCGCGGCGAACGGCGTCGACTTGCGGGAGCCCTTGAAGCCCACCTGGCCAGCCGAGGCCCACGAGATGACGGCACCGGTCGGGTCCGTGATGGACACGATGGTGTTGTTGAAGGTGCTCTTGATGTGCGCCTGCCCGTGGGCGACGTTCTTGCGTTCCTTGCGCCGGACCTTCTTGACGGCGGCTCCGGCACGAGCCTTCGGTGGCATAAGTCTGTGCGCTCCTAATTACTTCTTGCCGGGCTTCTTCTTGCCGGCCACGGTCCGCTTCGGGCCCTTGCGGGTCCGCGCGTTGGTCCGGGTCCGCTGGCCACGCACGGGCAGGCCCCGGCGGTGCCGGATGCCGGCGTAGCAGCCGATCTCGACCTTGCGGCGGATGTCAGCGGCGACCTCGCGGCGCAGGTCACCTTCAACCTTGTAGTTGGCCTCGATGTGGTCGCGGAGCTGAACCAGCTCCTCGTCCGTGAGGTCCCGAGCGCGCTTGTCCGGGGAGATGCCGGTAGCGGCGAGCGTCTCCAGGGCGCGGGTACGACCGACCCCGAAGATGTAGGTGAGCGCGATCTCCATCCGCTTCTCGCGGGGGAGGTCGACGCCGACTAGACGTGCCATGTGCGGGCGTGCTCCTTGTGGTGTCTGGCGGAGGTCTGCACCCGCCCCACCCCGCTCCGGTCGTCTGCTCCGGCGTGACGCCAGCGACGACCGTTGCCCGAACGGGCCCCGGCCTCCGACCGGGGGTCAACCACGCAGTGGTACGCGACGCGCACCGCTCGCGGCTGGGACGAGCTGATGATGTGTTGGCTGGACCTGCGGCCCGGGCCCGTTCGACCGGCCGTGACGGGTCACGGTCGGCCGGAACCGGATCAGCCCTGGCGCTGCTTGTGGCGCGGGTCGCTGCAGATGATCATGACCCGGCCGTGCCGGCGGATCACCCGGCACTTGTTGCAGATCCGCTTGACGCTCGGCTTGACCTTCACGGTTGCCTTACTTCCCAATCTGGCCCGGAGACGCGGCTACGCGCGACACCGGACGTCGAAGACGGACACGGGGACGTCCCGGCCGTCGTCAGGTTCGGTTACTTGTAGCGGTAGACGATGCGCCCGCGGGTCAGGTCGTACGGCGAGAGTTCAACGACGACCCGGTCCTCCGGCAGGATGCGGATATAGTGCTGCCGCATCTTGCCGCTGATGTGAGCCAGCACCTTGTGACCGTTCGCGAGCTCCACCCGGAACATGGCGTTCGGCAGGGGCTCGATGACCCGACCCTCGATCTCGATGGCTCCGTCTTTTTTCGGCATGTCCTCCGCTGTCCTGACGTCGGTTGCTCCGGATGGCCCACAACGTCTTACACGGGCCACCGAACCTTGATCGGGTGCCCGAGCCAGCCGCGGCTCCGGCCCCACCGAAGCGCAGGGTGGGCATGCCGGAGTGGACGCTGTGCGCCGATCAGAAAGTGTACGCCCGCCTGCGCGCCGTCGCCAAACCGACCACCCGGCCGGTCGCCCACTCGGAGGAATTCCGGCATCATGAGATCCGCATGGTGACCTACGTCACATGAGACCGCCGCCGCTCGGCCGCGCCTCGGGCCGGCCCCGCACCCAGCTTGCGCACTCGGCCCCGCACCCCGACCCGCGCCGCCGGCCCCGCGCCGGGCTTGCGCGCAATTTCACGGAAACTGTGGCCTCGCGGGGCGCCAGAGGCCGCAGTTTCCGTGAAAGTGTTGCCTCGGGCAGCGCCGGCGCAGGGCACCTCTGAGCGCACCCGATCGACATCGCCGCGCGGCGCGGGTGGGGCTGCTCAGGCCGCCGGCGACTCGGCCGGCTGGCGGGGCGTGACCAGGTCGCCGAGCCGGGCGCGCCCGCCGTCGAACGCCGTCAGCACCCAGACCCCGTCAGGCAGCAGCGCCATCGTGTGCTCGACGTGCACGGCCATCGAGCCGTCCCGGGTGACCACGGTCCAGCCGTCGGCCAGCTCGACCGTACGCGGCGAGCCCATCGTGATCATCGGCTCGATCGCCAGCGCCATGCCGGGCACCAGCCGGGGCCCCTTGCCCGGCCGGCCGTGGTTGAGCACGTGCGGGTCCTGGTGCATCTCGGTGCCGATGCCGTGGCCGCCGTACCCGTCGACGATGCCGTACCGGCCGCCCTTGCGGATCGCGTTCTCGACCGCGTGGGAGATGTCCGTCAGCCGGCCCTTGCCGCTAGCCGCGCCCCGCGCGGCGGCGGCGATCCCGGCCCACATCGCGTCCTCGGCCACGGCGGCCATCTTCAGCAGCGCCGGGTCGGCCTCCCCCACGCCGACCGTGATCGCCGCGTCGCCGTGCCAGCCGTCCAGGATCGCCCCGCAGTCGATCGAGATCAGGTCGCCCTCGCGGAGCACCTGCTGCGGCGCGGGGATCGCGTGCACGACCTGCTCGTTGACGGAGGAGCAGATCGAGGCGGGAAAGCCGTGGTACCCCTTGAACGAGGGGACGGCCCCGGCCTCGCGGATCGTCGACTCGGCGATCGCGTCCAGGTCGGCGGTGGTGACCCCGGGGGCGACCGCCTCCCGCATCCGACGCAGCGCCTCGGCGACCACCAGGCCGGCCGCGCGCATCTTCTGGATCTGGTCGGGGGTCTTCAGCTGGATGTCCAGCTGGGGACGACGCATGGAGCCGTTACCTTTCGTCGCACGGGACAGCGGGGCACGTCGGACGTACCCCGCTGTTCGCACTCTATCCGCCGGACTCCCGGCGGTACGTCAGCCGCTGTAGGAGCGGAGGGCGTCGATGGCGCGGACGGTGACGTCCTCCACCGGGCCGGTGGCGTCGATGCCCACCAGCTTGCCCTGCGCGCCGTAGTAGTCCACCAGCGGCGCGGTCTTGTCGGCGTACTCCCGGAGCCGGGCCGCGATGGTCTCCGGCTTGTCGTCGTCGCGCTGGAACAGCTCGGCGCCGCAGCGGTCGCAGATGCCGTCCCGGGTCGTCGCGTCGAACTCGACGTGCCAGATCTTGCCGCAGCCGCGGCAGGTACGCCGGCCGGAGAGCCGCCGGATCACCTCGTCGTCGTCGACGACCAACTCCAGGACCAGGTCCAGGGCGGTGCCGAGGTCGGCGAGGAGCTTGTCCAGCGCGGCCGCCTGCGGCGTGGTGCGCGGGAAGCCGTCGAGCAGGAAGCCCTCGGCGGCGTCCGGCTCGGCGAGCCGGTCCCGGACCATGTTGATGGTCACCTCGTCGGGGACCAGCTTGCCCGCGTCCATGTACCGCTTGGCCTCGACGCCCAGCGGCGTGCCCTGGGAGACGTTCGCCCGGAAGATGTCACCGGTCGAGATCTTCGGAACCGACAGGTGCGCGGCGATGAACTCCGCCTGTGTGCCCTTGCCCGCGCCCGGCGGGCCAACCAGAACGAGTCGCATCTACCGCAGGAACCCTTCGTAGTTCCGCTGCATGAGTTGGCTCTCGATCTGCTTGGTGGTCTCCAGACCGACGCCAACCATGATCAGCACCGCCGTACCGCCGAACGGGAAGTTGAGGTACTGCTGCTTGTCCAGCCAGATGAAGAAGAAGTTCGGCAGGATCGAGATGACACCGAGGTAGAGCGCGCCCGGCAGCGTGATCCGGCTGAGGATGAAGTCGAGGTAGTCGGCGGTCGGCTTGCCGGGGCGGATGCCCGGCACGAAGCCGCCGTACTTTTTCATGTTGTCCGCGACCTCGGTCGGGTTGAACGTGATCGACACGTAGAAGTACGTGAAGAAGATGATCAACAGGAAGTAGACCGAGATGTAGATCGGGCTCGTCGGGTCGACCAGGTTGTTCTGGATCCAGGCCTGAGTCGGGCCCGGGTTGGTCTGGTCGAAGAACTGCAACGCCAGCTGCGGCAGGTAGAGCAGCGACGAGCCGAAGATGACCGGGATGACACCCGCCTGGTTGACCTTGAGCGGGATGTAGGTCGAGGTGCCGCCGTACATCCGCCGGCCGATCATCCGCTTGGCGTACTGCACCGGGATCCGGCGCTGCGCCTGCTCGATGAAGGTGACCAGGGTGATCACGACCAGGACCAGCACGATCACCAGGAAGAACTTGAACCAGCCCTGGCTCTCCTTGATGTTCCAGCCCTCGGCGGGGAGCCGGGCGGCGATCGAGGTGAAGATCAGCACGGACATGCCGTTGCCGACGCCGCGGTCGGTGATCAGCTCGCCGAGCCACATCACCACACCGGTGCCCGCCGTCATCGTCATGACCAGGATGGCCAGGGTCAGCCAGTCGGGGATGCCGGTGCCCTCGGGGATGATCGGGAACTGGTCGCACTGGTTCTGGAACAGCTGCCCGGAGCGGGCCAGCGCCACGAACGCCGAGGCCTGCAGGACGCCGAGGCCCAGGGTCAGATAGCGCGTGTACTGGGTGATCTTCGCCTGGCCGGCCTGCCCCTCCTTGCGGAGCTGCTCCAGCCGCGGGATCACCACGGTCAGCAGCTGCAGGATGATCGACGCGGTGATGTAGGGCATGATGCCCAGCGCGAAGACCGACAGCTGGAGCAGTGCCCCACCGGAGAAGAGGTTGAGCAGGTTCAGCACACCTGTGCTGCCGCCCTGGAGCGTGTCGAGGCACTTCTGCACGTTGCCGTACGACACGCCCGGGCTGGGCAGGGTGGCACCGAGCCGGTAGACCGCGATGATGCCAACTGTGAACAGCAGCTTCTTGCGCAGGTCAGGCGTACGGAACGCACTGAGAAAGGCGGACAGCAACTTCTTCCTCCTGCGCGAGGCGGGCCGCCGGTGGTCCCTGGCGGGTCGGGGTGGGCCGGGCGGGACGCCCGATATCCATGGCTGGGATGGGACTCTAACAGTCCGACCCCGCTCCGGGCAGGTGTGCCCGGCTACATAAATCGAATCCGATGTTACCCGGCGCACACGGCCCAGGTAGACCATGGCGCCCGCCCAGTTGTGATCAACTGAACGGGCGCCACGGATGCTGCCTTACAGCTCGGTGACCGAGCCGCCGGCGGCGGCGATCTTCTCCTTGGCCGACGCGCTGAACGCGTGCGCCGACACCTGGAGCGCCACGCCACCCAGGTCGCCGGTGCCGAGGACCTTGACCGGCTGGCCCTTGCGGACCGCGCCGGCCTCGACCAGCTCCAGCGGGCCGACCTGGCCGCCGTTGGGGAACAGTTCGGCGAGCCTGTCCAGGTTGACCACCTGGAAGACCACCTTGAACTTGTTCTTGAAGCCCTTCATCTTCGGCAGACGCATGTGGATGGGCATCTGCCCACCCTCGAACGCCGGCGAGATGTTCTTGCGGGCCTTGGAACCCTTGGTACCGCGACCGGCGGTCTTGCCCTTGGAGCCCTCACCGCGACCCACCCGGGTCTTCGGGGTCTTGGCACCGGGCGCCGGGCGCAGGTGGTGGACCTTGATCGTCATTACTCGACCTCCTCGACCTTCACGAGGTGGTTGACCGTGAAGATCATGCCGCGGATCTCCGGCCGGTCCTCCTTGACCACCACGTCGTTGATCCGCTTGAGGCCGAGCGAGCGCAGCGAGTCACGCTGGTTCCGCTTGGCCCCGATCTCGGACCGGACCTGGGTGACCTTCAGGCGAGCCATCAGGACGCCACCCCCGCCCGCGACGCGAGCATGGCGGCCGGCGCGACGTCCTCGACCGGCAGGCCACGACGGGCCGCGACGGCCTCGGGGGACTCCAGCCCCTTCAGCGCCGCCACCGTGGCGTGCACGATGTTGATCGGGTTCGACGACCCGAGGCTCTTGGAGAGCACGTCGTGGATGCCCGCGCACTCCAGGACGGCACGCACCGGGCCACCGGCGATGACGCCCGTACCGGCCGAGGCCGGCTTGAGCAGCACCACGCCGGCGGCGTCCTCGCCCTGCACCGGGTGCGGGATCGAGGCACCGATCCGCGGCACCTTGAAGAAGTGCTTCTTGGCCTCCTCGACGCCCTTGGCGATCGCCGCGGGCACCTCCTTGGCCTTTCCGTAGCCCACGCCGACGGTGCCGTCGCCGTCGCCCACGATCACCAGGGCGGTGAAGCTGAAGCGACGACCACCCTTCACGACCTTGGCGACGCGGTTGATCGCGACGACCCGCTCGAGGTGCGGGGTCTTCTCGACGGGCGCGTTTCCGCGGCCGCCCTCACGGCGGTTGTCGCGGCGACCACCCTCGTTGCCACCGGACCCGCCGCCACGGCGCTGTTGACCTGGCATCAGCAGCCTTCCTTCTCTCTCGTGACGGGGTTTCTAGAACTCGAGCCCGGCTTCGCGGGCGGCGTCGGCAAGGGCGGCGACCCGCCCCGCGTACCGGTTGCCACCGCGGTCGAAGACGACCTTCGAGACGCCGGCGGCCTTGGCCCGCTCGGCGAGCAGGGCGCCGACCTTGCCGGCCAGGGCGCTCTTGTCGCCCTCGGCACCGCGCAGCGACGCGTCCATGGTCGAGGCCGACGCCAGGGTGTGACCCTTGGTGTCGTCCACGATCTGGGCCACGATGTGCCGCAGCGACCGGGTGACGACCAGGCGGGGACGCTCGGCGGTGCCGCTGATGTTCTTGCGGACCCGGAAGTGCCGACGCGCACGCCCGACGGCGCGCTTGGCGGCAACGCCGCGGCGGCGCTTGAGCAGCGTGGCGCTCACTTCTTACCTGCCTTTCTCACGGCCTCACGGCCGGCGGACGACCTCGCCTTGGTGCTGACGGCCGCGGTCACTTCTTGCCCGCCTTTCCAGCCTTACGGCGGATGACCTCGCCCTGGTACTTCACACCCTTGCCCTTGTAGGGCTCCGGCGGACGGATCTTCCGGATGTTGGCGGCGACCTCACCGACCTGCTGCTTGTCGATGCCGGCCACGTGGAACAGCGTCGGCTTCTCCACCGTGAAGGTGATGCCCTCAGGGGCCGGGACCAGCACCGGGTGCGAGAACCCGAGCGCGAACTCCAGGTCCTTGCCCTTGGCCGTGACGCGGTAACCCGTACCGGCGATCTCCAGGCTCTTCCGGTAGCCCTCGGTGACGCCGACGATCATGTTGGCGACCAGGGTCCGGCTCAGGCCGTGGAGCTCCTTGGCCTTGCGCTCGTCGTTGGGCCGGTTGACGTGCACCTGGCCGTCCTCGCCCCGCTCCGCCGTGATCGGCTCGGCCAGGACGTGCCTCAGCTCGCCCTTCGGGCCCTTGACCGTGACGGTCTGGCCGTCGATCGTGATGTCGACGCCGGCTGGCACCGGGATCGACTTACGTCCAATACGCGACATTTCTACCTGTCTCCCGTTACCAGACGAAGGCGAGGACTTCCCCGCCAACGCTCCGCTTGCGGGCCTGCCGGTCGGTGAGCAGCCCCTGGGACGTCGAAATGATCGCCACGCCCAGCCCGCCGAGCACCCGCGGGAGCCCGTCCGACTTGGCGTAAACCCGGAGACCGGGCTTGGACACGCGCTTGATGCCGGCCAGGCTCCGCTCGCGGTTCTGGCCGTACTTCAGCTCGACGACCAGTCGCTTGCCGACGGCGCCCTCCTCGGGCTCCTCGACCGACCAGGTGCTGATGTAACCCTCGGCCTTCAGGACCTCGGCGATGTTCGCCTTGATCTTCGAGTAGGGCATCGTCACCCGGTCGTGGTACGCCTGGTTGGCGTTACGCAGACGCGTGAGCATGTCTGCGATCGGGTCGGTCATCGTCATGGATTTCGTCAGCCTTTCTCGCCGGGGTTCCCGGGGCGGTGAGCCCCGGGCCTACGGCGAAGAGCAATACGTGATCGGTGCAAGGGGGCCCCGGCCGTCGACCGGGGCGCGGCAGCCCTTACCAGGAAGCCTTGGACACGCCCGGCAGCTCACCGCGGTGGGCCATCTCCCGGATGCAGACCCGGCAGAGACCGAACTTGCGGTAGACCGCCTTGGGACGCCCGCACCGCTGGCAGCGGGTGTACGCGCGAACCGAGAACTTCGGCTTCGCGGCCGCCTTGAGGATCAGCGCCTTCTTGGCCATCTCAGTTCTCCTTGAACGGGAAGCCCAGGAGCTTCAGCAGCGCCCGGCCCTCGTCGTCGGTCGTGGCGGTCGTGACCACCGTGATGTCCATGCCCCGCTGCCGATCGATCTTGTCCTGGTCGATCTCGTGGAACACCGACTGCTCGGTCAGGCCGAACGTGTAGTTGCCGTGCCCGTCGAGCTTGCGCCCGTCCAGACCGCGGAAGTCACGGATACGCGGCAGCGCGATCGACAGCAGCCGGTCCAGGAACTCCCACATCCGGTCGCCGCGCAGGGTGACCTTCGCGCCGATCGGCATGCCCTCGCGGAGCTTGAACTGCGCGATCGACTTGGTCGCCCGGCGCACCTGCGGCTTCTGGCCGGTGATGGTGGCCAGGTCGCGGACGGCGCCGTCGATCAGCTTGGCGTCCCGGGCGGCCTCGCCGACACCCATGTTCACGACGATCTTGACCAGCCGCGGCACCTGCATCGGGTTGCCGTAGTTGTGCTGCTCCTGCAGCTTGGCCACGATCTCGTTGCGGTACCGCTCCTTGAGGCGCGGCATGGTCTTGGTTTCGGTAGCCGTGGTCATCACAGGTCCTTACCGGTGCTACGCGCGATGCGAACCTTCTGGCCGTTCTCGTCGAACCGGTACCCGACGCGGGTCGGGTTGCCGTCGGAGTCCAGGACCTGCACGTTCGAGACGTGGATCGGGGCCTCCTGGGTGACGATGCCACCGGTCTTGGCGCCACGCTGGGTGGTGCTGATGCGGGTGTGCTTCTTGACCCGGTTCACGCCCTCGACCAGAACCTTGTCCTGCCGCGGGTAGGCCGCGATGACCTTGCCCTTGGCACCCTTGTCCTTGCCGGCGATGACGACGACCGTGTCGCCCTTCTTGACCTTCACGGTCACAACACCTCCGGCGCGAGGGAAATGATCTTCATGAACCGCTTGTCCCGCAGCTCGCGACCCACCGGGCCGAAGATACGGGTGCCGCGCGGGTCCCCGCCGTCCTTGATGATGACGGCGGCGTTCTCGTCGAAGCGGATGTACGAGCCGTCCGGCCGCCGCTTCTCCTTGGCGGTGCGGACGACGACAGCCTTGACGACGTCGCCCTTCTTCACACCGGCACCCGGGATCGCGTCCTTGACCGTGGCCACAATGACGTCGCCGATGCTCGCGTAGCGCCGACCGGAGCCACCGAGAACCCGGATGCACAGGATCTCCCGGGCACCCGTGTTGTCGGCGACGCGCAGTCGCGACTCCTGCTGAATCACGTCTATCTCCTATGTCTGCCGGTTCTCCGGCCGCCTGTCGCGGCCGGAGCCTGGCGGAACCTGCGCCCGGCTGACGCCGGGCGAGCTCGAGCCTTCGCTACTTGGCCTTTTCCAGGATCTCCACGAGCCGCCACCGCTTGGTGGCCGACAGCGGCCGGGTCTCCATGATCAGCACCCGGTCGCCGATGCCGGCGGCGTTCTGCTCGTCGTGCACCTTCAGCTTGCTGGTCCGGCGCATGATCTTGCCGTACAGCGCGTGCTTGACCCGGTCCTCGACCTCGACGACGACGGTCTTGTCCATCTTGTCGCTGACCACGAGGCCCTCGCGGACCTTCCGGCGGGCCCGCGCGGCGGTGGTGGTGGTGGTGGTGGTGTTCTCACTCATGACGCAGTCACCTCAGTCGGCGCGGCCGAGAGACCCAGCTCGCGCTCACGCATGATCGTGTAGATCCGGGCGATCTCCCGACGGATGACCTGCAGCCGCCGGTTGTTGTCCAGCTGACCGGTTGCGGCCTGCACGCGGAGGTTGAACAGCTCCGCCTTGGCCTCGCGCAGCTTCGTGACCAGCTCCTCGTCGGAGTGCTCACGCAGCTCGGAGGCCTTAACGCCCGCTGCCATCAGGATTCACCCACTTCGCGCGTAACAATGCGGCACTTCATCGGGAGCTTGTGGATCGCGCGACGCATCGCCTCTCGCGCGATCTGCTCGTTGGGGAAGGACATCTCGAAGAGGATCCGCCCCGGCTTGACGTTGGCGACCCACCACTCGGGCGAGCCCTTACCGGAACCCATTCGGGTTTCCGCCGGCTTCTTGGTCAGGGCCTGGTCCGGGAAGATCGAGATCCAGACCTTGCCGCCACGCTTGATGTGACGGGTCATCGCGATACGCGCCGACTCGATCTGCCGGTTGGTCACGTACGCCGGCTCGAGAGCCTGGATCCCGAACTCACCGAACACCACCCGGTTGCCGCCCTTGGACGCGCCGTGGCGGTCCGGGTGGTGCGGCTTGCGGAAGCCCTTCGGGGGCTTGCGCGGCATCAGCATCTGTCAGCCCTCCTGCTGCGTTTCTGCCGGAGTCGAAGCGGCCGAGGAGACAGCAGCGCTGTCGATCGGCTCGCCGCTCGGCGTCTCGGCCTGCTGCGCGATGGTGGTCGCGGCAGCCCGGCCGGCCTCGGTGCCACCGGCGGTCGTGCCAGCGGAGCCGGACCGACCACGGCGCGGCCGCTCGGGGCGGTCACCGCGCTCACGGCGCGGGCGCGACGGAGCCTCGGCCGGGGTCTCCCGACCCGGCACCGCGTCACCCTTGTAGATCCAGACCTTCACGCCGATGCGGCCGAAGGTGGTACGGGCCTCGAAGAAGCCGTACTCGATGTTGGCCCGCAGCGTGTGCAGCGGGACGCGACCCTCGCGGTAGAACTCCGTCCGGCTCATCTCGGCGCCGCCGAGGCGACCCGAGACCTGAACCCGGATGCCCTTGCAGACCGGGTTCTTCATCGCCGACTGCATCGCCTTGCGCATGGCCCGACGGAAGCTGACCCGGCTGGAGAGCTGCTCGGCGACGCCCTGGGCGACCAGCTGCGCGTCCGACTCGGGGTTCTTGACCTCGATGATGTTCAGCTGCACCTGCTTGCCGGTGAGCTTCTCCAGCTCGCCGCGGATCCGGTCGGCCTCCGCGCCCTTACGGCCGATGACGATGCCCGGCCGGGCGGTGTGGATGTCGACGCGGACCCGGTCCCGGGTGCGCTCGATGTCGACCTTCGAGATGCCGGCCCGCTCCAGCCCCTTGGACATCATCCGGCGGATCTTGACGTCCTCGCCGATGTAGTCCTTGTAGAGCTTGTCGGTGAACCAGCGGGACTTCCAGTCGGTCGAGATGCCGAGCCGGAACCCAGTGGGGTGAACCTTCTGACCCATTACTCGGCACCCTCCGTCGTGCTCTGCGCTTCCGCTGGCTCGGCCTGCTTCGCCGGGGCCGCCTTCTTCGCCGCCGCCTTCTTCGGCGCGGCCGGCGCCACCGCCTCGACCGCCACGGTGATGTGACAGGTCCGCTTGCGGATCCGGTACGCCCGGCCCTGCGCCCGCGGCCGGAACCGCTTCATCGTCGGGCCCTCGTCGACGAACGCCTCGCTGACGAGCAGCGCGTCGGGGTCCAGCCGCTCGTTGTTCTCCGCGTTGGCGATCGCGCTCGCGAGCACCTTGTACACCTGCTCGCTCGCAGCCTGCGGCGCGAACTGCAGCACCGTGAGCGCCTCCTTCGCGGGCAGGCCGCGGACGAGGTTGACCACCCGGCGCGCCTTCATCGGCGAGATGCGCACGTGCCGCGCAACCGCCCGCGCGCCCGGAAGCACCGGAGCGTCGCCCTTTCCTGGCATCGCTGTAACCCCTTGTTCCTCTATCCGTATGCCCGCGGCGTCAGCGCCGGCGGCTCTTCCGGTCGTCCTTCTCGTGACCCTTGAACGTGCGGGTCAGCGCGAACTCGCCGAGCTTGTGCCCGACCATCGCCTCGGTGATGAACACCGGGACGTGCTTGCGCCCGTCGTGCACGGCGATCGTGTGGCCCAGCATCTCGGGAATGATCGTCGAGCGCCGCGACCAGGTCTTGATGACGTTCTTCGAGCCCTTGTCGTTCTGCGTCTCCACCTTCTTGAGCAGGTGGTCGTCGATGAACGGGCCCTTCTTCAGGCTGCGAGGCATAAGTCAGCTCTCCTGTTAGCCGCGCTTGCGGGTGGCATAGCGGCGGCGGACGATCAGCCGGTCGCTCGGCTGGCCCTTACGACGGGTGCGGCCCTCGGGCTTACCCTGCGGGTTGACCGGGTGGCGACCACCGGAGGTCTTACCCTCACCACCACCGTGCGGGTGGTCGACCGGGTTCATGGCGACACCACGGACGGTCGGGCGCCTGCCCTTCCACCGCATACGGCCGGCCTTGCCCCAGTTGATGTTCGACTGGTCGGCGTTGCCGATCTCGCCGATGCTGGCGCGGCAGCGCACGTCGACCCGCCGGATCTCGCCGGACGGCATGCGGAGGGTGGCGTACGCGCCCTCGCGGCCGAGCAGCTGGATGCCGACGCCGGCCGAGCGGGCCAGCTTGGCGCCGCCGCCCGGGCGCAGCTCCACGTTGTGGATCGTGGTACCGACCGGGATGTTGCGCAGCGGCAAGTTGTTGCCCGGCTTGATGTCGGCGCCCGGGCCCGACTCGACGGCGTCGCCCTGCTTCAGGTCCTTCGGCGCGATGATGTAGCGCTTCTCGCCGTCGGCGTAGTGCAGCAGCGCGATGCGCGCGGTGCGGTTCGGGTCGTACTCGATGTGGGCGACCTTCGCCGGGATGCCGTCCTTGTCGACCCGCTTGAAGTCGATCAGACGGTACTGGCGCTTGTGGCCGCCACCGTGGTGCCGCGTGGTGATCCGGCCGTGGGCGTTGCGACCGCCCTTCTTCGGCAGCGGCACCAGCAGCGACTTCTCGGGCGTCGACCGGGTGATCTCGGCGAAGTCGGCGACGCTCGAGCCACGCCGGCCCGGCGTCGTCGGCTTGTACTTACGGATAGCCATTGTCTACACCCCTCAGCTGACCGGGCCGCCGAAGGCCTCGATACGGTCACCGTCAGCCAGCTTCACCATCGCCCGCTTGGTGGCCTTGCGCTGACCGAAGCCGGTCTTGGTGCGCTTGCGCTTGCCCTCGCGGTTGAGCGTGTTGACCGTCAGGACGCGGACGTTGAAGATCTGCTGGATAGCGATCTTGATCTCGGTCTTGTTGGCGTCCGGGTGCACCAGGAAGGTGTACCAGTTGCGGTTCAGCTCGCTGTAGCTCTTCTCCGAGACGACCGGCGCCACGATGATGTCGCGCGGGTCGGCGATCGTGCTCACTTGCCACCCTCCTCGGTGGTCTCGGCGGGCACGCCGAGGAACTCGTCCAGGGCGTCCTTGGTGAAGACCACGTCGTCGGCCACCAGCACGTCGTACGTGTTGAGCTGGCCGGCCTCGATCAGGTGCACCCGCGGCTCGTTGCGCAGCGACACCCAGTTCAGCTCGTCGGTGCTGCTCAGCACGACCAGGACCCGACGGGCCTCGGTCGCCTTGGCCAGCGTGGCCAGGGCTGCCTTGGTCGACGGCTTCTCGCCCGAGACAAACGTCTCGACGACGTGCACCTGGCCCGCGCGGGCCCGGTCGGAGAGGGCACCACGCAGGGCGGCGGCCTTCATCTTCTTCGGGGTCCGCTGGCTGTAGTCGCGCGGCACCGGGCCGTGGACCACGCCACCGCCGGCGAACTGCGGCGCGCGGATCGAGCCCTGCCGGGCGCGACCGGTGCCCTTCTGCTTGTACGGCTTCTTGCCGCCGCCGGCTACCTCACCGCGGGTCTTCGTCTTGTGCGTGCCCTGGCGCGCGGCCGCGAGCTGGGCCACCACGACCTGGTGCATCAGCGCGATGTTCGCCTGGACGTCGAAGACGTCGCCCGGCAGCTCGACGGAGCCGCTCTTGGTGCCTTCGACGTTGAGGACGTCAACGGTGGTCACTTGCCCGCACCGCCCTTCTTCGCCTTGGTCTTGGCCGCGGTACGGACCAGGACCAGCGCGCCCTTGGGACCGGGGATGGCACCGCGGACGAGCAGGAGGTTGTTCTCGGTGTCGACCGCCTGGACGGTCAGGTTCTGGACGGTGTAGCGCACGCCACCCATCCGGCCCGCCATCCGGGTGCCCTTGAAGACGCGACCCGGGGTGGCGCAGGCGCCGATCGAGCCCGGCGAGCGGTGCTTGCGCTCGACACCGTGGCTGGCGCGCAGACCGTGGAAGCCGTGCCGCTTCATCGGGCCGGCGTAGCCCTTGCCCTTCGTCTTGCCGGTGACGTCGATGCTGATGCCGGCCGGGAACTCCTCGACCGTGACCTCCTGGCCCGGCGAGTAGTCCGCGGCGTCCGTGGTCCGCAGCTCGACGATGTGCCGCCGCGGCGCGACGTCCGCCTTCGCGAAGTGGCCGCCGATCGGCTTCTTGACCTTGCGCGGGTCGATCGCGCCGTACGCCAGCTGGATCGCCGAGTAGCCGTCCTTCTCGGCGCTACGAACCTGGCTCACGACGCACGGGCCGGCCTGAACCACGGTCACGGGGACAACGCGGTTGTTGTCCCAGACCTGGGTCATGCCGAGCTTTGCGCCCAGGATCCCCTTGACTTGCCTGTCCATTTGTCCGGTCCCTACAGCTTGATCTCGATGTCGACGCCAGCCGGCAGGTCGAGGCGCATGAGCGAGTCGACCGTCTTGGGGGTCGGGTCGATGATGTCGATCAGCCGCTTGTGCGTACGCATCTCGAAGTGCTCGCGCGAGTCCTTGTACTTGTGCGGCGAGCGGATGACGCAGAAACGGTTGATCTCCGTGGGCAGCGGCACCGGGCCAGCGACCTGCGCCCCGGTACGCGTCACCGTCTCGACGATCTTCCGAGCCGAGGAGTCGACGACCTCGTGGTCATAGGCCTTGAGCCGGATGCGGATCTTCTGTCCCGCCATGGTGGCTTCTGTTCCTTCTCTCGATGCCGCTGTGTTGCGGGCGCCTGCGCCGGCTGGCACAGGCCCACTTCCGCCGACCCCCGCGGTCGGGCGTGTCGCGCCCTCGGGCCGGGCTCCGCCCCAGAGTCCCGGAGCTTTACCGACCACGCGATGGGTCAGGGCGCCGATCGCGGTCACCGCGACCCGGACGCCGTGCGAGGGTGGTTGGCCGCCAGGGGCAGGCCAACCACCCTACGCGCGACCGTTCTACGACCCGGAGGTCCAGCGGATGCCGGACACGGGCGATGAACCGTCGTTACGCAACCTGACTAGTATGCCGCACGACCCGCGGCGACGCTAATCGGGGTTACCCAGCTCACTTGATGATCTTGGTGACGCGACCCGCGCCGACCGTACGGCCACCCTCCCGGATCGCGAACTTGAGGTTCTCCTCCATCGCGATGGGCTGGATCAGCTTCACGGTCATCGTGGTGTTGTCACCCGGCATGACCATCTCGGTGCCCTCAGGCAGGGTGACGACACCGGTGACATCCGTGGTCCGGAAGTAGAACTGCGGACGGTAGTTCTGGAAGAACGGGGTGTGCCGGCCGCCCTCCTCCTTGGAGAGGATGTAGACCGTCGCCTCGAACTCCGTGTGCGGGGTGCTGGTGCCCGGCTTGATGACCACCATGCCGCGCTCGACGTCCTCGCGCTTGATGCCACGCAGCAGCAGACCGACGTTCTCACCCGCGCGGGCCTCGTCGAGCAGCTTGCGGAACATCTCGATGCCGGTGCAGACCGTCTTCTGCGACTTCTCGCGGATGCCGACGATCTCCACCTCCTCGTTCGGCTTGAGGATGCCGCGCTCCGCGCGGCCGGTGACGACCGTGCCACGACCGGTGATCGTGAAGACGTCCTCGATCGGCATCAGGAACGGCTTCTCGGTCTCGCGCTCCGGCTGCGGGATCGCGGTGTCGACGGCGTTCATCAGGTCCAGGAGCTTGCTGGTCCACTCCGGGTCACCCTCGAGAGCCTTCAGCGCCGAGACCCGGACGACCGGCAGGTCGTCACCCGGGTACTCCTGCGCCGACAGCAGCTCACGGACCTCGAGCTCGACGAGCTCCAGGAGCTCCTCGTCGTCGACCATGTCGCTCTTGTTGAGCGCCACGACGATGTACGGCACGCCGACCTGGCGGGCCAGCAGCACGTGCTCGCGGGTCTGCGGCATCGGGCCGTCGGTCGCCGCGACCACCAGGATCGCGCCGTCCATCTGGGCGGCACCGGTGATCATGTTCTTGATGTAGTCGGCGTGACCGGGGCAGTCGACGTGCGCGTAGTGCCGCGCCTCGGTCTGGTACTCGACGTGCGCGATGGAGATGGTGATACCGCGGGCCTTCTCCTCCGGCGCCTTGTCGATCTCGTCGAACGGCGTGTACGGGTTCAGGTCCGGGAACTGGTCGTGCAGGACCTTGGTGATGGCCGCCGTCAGCGTCGTCTTACCGTGGTCGATGTGACCAATGGTGCCGATGTTGACGTGCGGCTTAGTCCGCTCGAACTTCGCCTTCGCCACTGGTGTCCTCCTGTGGACTTTCTTGGTTCGTTCGCCCCGGCGCGCCGGTCGGCGCTTAGGACTCTGTCGACAGCCTTTCCGGCCTGACGGCCGGAGAGCCTTTGTGGGTTCTGCGGCGGTGAAGCCTACAGGCCCGGTCTCACGCAACCCGACCGAGGTGGCCGCGGGCGAGGGGCCCTCCCCCGCGACCCACCTCGGACCATCGGATCAACTCAGGTGAGCGTCACTCACCAGTCGCCTTGGCGATGATCTCCTTCGCCACCGAGGCCGGAACCTCGGCGTACGAGTCGAACTGCATGCTGTAGCTAGCCCGGCCCTGGGTCTTCGACCGCAGGTCGCCGACGTAGCCGAACATCTCCGACAACGGCACCAGGGCGCGGACGACGCGGGCACCGCCGCGCTCCTCCATCGCCTGGATGATGCCACGGCGGGAGTTGAGGTCGCCGATGACGTCACCCATGTTCTCCTCAGGAGTGGTGACCTCAACGGCCATCATCGGCTCGAGCAGCGCCGGGTCGGCCTTGCGGGCCGCCTCCTTCAGCGCCATCGAACCGGCGATCTTGAACGCCATCTCGGACGAGTCGACCTCGTGGTACTGACCGTCCACCAGCGTCAGCTTCACGCCGACCAGCGGGAAGCCCGCCAGGATGCCGTACTGCATGGCGTCCTGGGCGCCCGCGTCCACCGAGGGGATGAACTCCCTGGGGATACGGCCACCGGTGACGGCGTTGGCGAACTCGTACGTCGGGGAGTCGTTGTCCAGCGGCAGCGGCTCCAGGGTGATGATTACCCGGGCGTACTGGCCGGAACCACCGGTCTGCTTCTTGTGGGTGAACTCGACCTTCTCCACCTTGCGACGGATGGTCTCGCGGTACGCCACCTGCGGCTTACCGATGTTCGCCTCGACGTTGAACTCGCGGCGCATCCGGTCGACCAGGATGTCCAGGTGCAGCTCGCCCATGCCGGAGATGACCGTCTGGCCGGTCTCCTCGTCCAGCTTGACGCGGAAGGTCGGGTCCTCCTCGGCCAGCCGCTGGATGGCGGTGCTGAGCTTCTCCTGGTCGGCCTTGGTCTTCGGCTCGATGGCGACCTCGATGACCGGCTCCGGGAAGGTCATCGACTCCAGGATGACCGGGTTGGCCGGGTCGCACAGCGTGTCACCGGTGGTGGTCTGCTTCAGACCCTGGACCGCGATGATGTCGCCAGCCTTGGCGGAGCTGCGCTCCTCCCGCTTGTTGGCGTGCATCTGGTAGATCTTGCCGATCCGCTCCTTGCGGTCCTTGGTGGAGTTGACCACCTGGGACCCGGACTCGACCACGCCCGAGTACACCCGGACGTAGGTGAGCTTGCCGAGGTGCTTGTCGGTCTGGATCTTGAAGGCCAGGCCGGAGAACGGCTCGGACGTCGACGGCTTCCGCTGCATCGGGGTCTCGCCGTCGGTCGCGGTGCCCTCGATCGCCGGGATGTCCAGCGGCGACGGCAGGTAGTCGACCACGGCGTCGAGCATCGGCTGGACGCCCTTGTTCTTGAACGCGGAGCCGCAGAGCACCGGGTTGGCCTTGCCGCCGATCGTGGCCCGGCGGATGGCGGCCTTGATCTCCTCGACGGAGATCTCCTCGCCCTCCAGGTACTTCTCCATCACCGCGTCGTCGACGTCGGCCAGGGTCTCCATCAGCTTCTCGCGCCACTCCGCGGCGGTGTCGGCGAGGTCGGCCGGGATCTCCTCGATCGCGTAGTCCTCGCCCTTCTGGGTCTCCCCACGCCAGGTGAGGGCGCGCATGCCGATCAGGTCGACGACGCCGATGTGGTCGGCCTCGGTCCCGATCGGGATCTGGAGCACCAGCGGGGTGGCGTTGAGCCGGTCGATCATCATCTGGACGCAGCGGAAGAAGTCCGCGCCGGTCCGGTCGAGCTTGTTGACGAAGCACATCCGGGGAACGTTGTACTTGTCCGCCTGACGCCAGACGTTCTCCGTCTGCGGCTCCACGCCGGCGACGCCGTCGTAGACCGCGACCGCACCGTCCAGCACCCGCAGCGACCGCTCGACCTCGACCGTGAAGTCGACGTGGCCGGGCGTGTCGATGATCTGGATCGTGTGGCCCTTCCACTCACACTTGGTGGCAGCGGAGGTGATGGTGATACCACGCTCCTGCTCCTGCTCCATCCAGTCCATGACGGCAGCGCCCTCGTGGACCTCACCGATCTTGTACGTGATACCGGTGTAGAACAGGATCCGCTCGGTGGTCGTGGTCTTACCGGCATCGATGTGCGCCATGATGCCGATGTTGCGTACGTTGGCGAGCGCGTCTGCGGCGGCCACTTCAATCCCTACTTATCGTCGTCTCGACACAACTGGCTGCGGTTCCGGCGCCGAAGCCGGCGCCGGAACCAGGGTGTTACCAGCGGTAGTGCGCGAAGGCCTTGTTGGACTCGGCCATCTTGTGGGTGTCCTCGCGCCGCTTGACGGCGGCACCGAGGCCGTTGCTGGCGTCCAGCAGCTCGTTCATCAGCCGCTCGACCATGGTCTTCTCGCGCCGGGCGCGGGAGTAGGTGACCAGCCAGCGCAGGCCCAGGGTGGTCGCCCGCGCCGGACGGACCTCGACCGGCACCTGGTAGGTGGCGCCACCGACACGGCGGCTGCGCACCTCGAGGGTCGGCTTGACGTTGTCCATCGCCCGCTTGAGGGTGACGACCGGGTCGGTGCCGGACTTCTCGCGGCAGCCCTCGAGGGCCGCGTACACGATGCGCTCGGCGAGCTGCCGCTTGCCGCGCAGCAGGATCTTGTTCACGAGCTGGGTGACCAGCGGCGAGTTGTACACCGGGTCAGCGACCAGCGGCTTCCGCGGAGCGGGTCCCTTGCGCGGCATCTCAGCTCTTCTCCTTCTTCGCGCCGTAGCGGCTGCGCGCCTGCTTGCGGTTGCGGACACCCTGGGTGTCCAGCGAACCGCGAACGATCTTGTACCGCACGCCGGGGAGGTCCTTCACACGGCCGCCGCGCACGAGCACGATCGAGTGTTCCTGCAGGTTGTGACCCACGCCCGGGATGTAGGCGGTCACCTCGATCTGGCTGCTGAGCTTGACACGAGCGACCTTGCGCAGCGCCGAGTTCGGCTTCTTGGGGGTGGTGGTGTACACGCGGGTGCACACGCCGCGCCGCTGAGGGGAACCCTTCAGCGCCGGGGTCTTGGTCTTACTCGTCTTCGCCTGGCGGCCCTTGCGGACCAGCTGCTGGATCGTGGGCACCGGGTTTCTCCGCTCCCTTCGGCCGCCGAAGCGACCGCGCCGTCTGCCGTAGCCGACCCGGTGGTCGGCTCTCCTACATTCCGGCCAGGGCCACCTTGCGGAGGTCCCGGCACCCGCGGTCGGGCGTGTCGCCCAGCTCACGGACCCGGCGCCGTCGCTCGCGCGCGCACCGGATTTCTGTCACCGGCACGCGGTCGTCTCGCGCACCGGGTCTTTGGCTCTGTCGTGTCGCCGCGCGATCACCGGGTCGACCGGGTCCAGCGCACGCACGAGTTGCCCGGGCAGGCCCGGGCACAAGGGGAAAGAGTACCTATCACAGCCGCACAGGTCAAAACGGAGAGGTCCCGGAGATCGCGTCACCGCCCTGCCGGCCGAACCGTCGTGCCTGCCCACCCGCGATGGGCACCTACGGCAACAAGTGTAACGGCTCCCGTGGGATCCGGCCCGGCGCCCCCGCGCGGACCGGATCCGGGGCCCTACTCCCGCCCGCCTCGAGCGAACCGCCGCCCAGCCCCACCCCCCACCCCGAGGCGAACCCGCCCCACGGCCTCACGCCTCGAGCGAACCGCCGCCCGCCCGCCTCCGGGCACGCCGCGGCCCCGCCGCCTTCGGCTCGCTCCGACGGCCGTTCGGCTCCAGCTCAGTATTCTTGGACGATTTCGGCCCCTCTGGGGGCCGTTTCGCACCAAGATCTCGTCCGCCGGGCTCCGCCGCCGCTGCCGTCAGCCGAGTCCCAGCAACAACGCCAGCCCCAGCCCGAGCAGGCTGAGCACCAGCCCCGTGGCCCCGCAGCTGATCCCCGCCACCGCCCGCCCGCGGCCGGTGAAGCGCACCGCGGGCGGGGGCGCCGGCCGGCGAATCTGCCGCATGCCGAGCAGGCCCGCGACGACGGCCCCCGCGCCGACCAGCACGCCGAGCACGGTGAACACGCCGGCGGCCCAGACGCCCTGGGACCCGGCCGCCGCGCCGACACAGATCACCAGGACGGACACCAGGACCGAAGCGATCCCGGCGACCAGCGACCCGACGGCGAGCCCGGAGGTCACCGGGGGCACGTCGAGGTGCACCACGCCGAACGGCGTTCCGGGCACCGGCTCGACCCGCTTCGGCGGCCGGGCAGCCTCCCGCGGCGGCGGGGGGACCCGACCCCAGCTCGCGCCCGGGCCGCCCCAGGCGCCGACCGCCGGCTGGCCCGGGTAGCCCGGGTGCGCCCCGGCGGGCTGCCCCGGCCAGGCCGCCGGCCCCGGGTACGCCCCGGGCGGCTGCGCGTGCCCGCCGGAAAGCGGGCCCGGGTGCGGCGCCCCCAGGTACGGCCCCGGCCCGGCCTGCGGTCCGGGGCCCACCGTCGGCGACTGTCCGACCGTCGGCGTGGTACCGGACTGCGGTGCGGAGCCCTGCTGCGGCGTCGAGCCGAACTCTGCCGCGGAGCCGGACTGCGCGAGCGGATCGGACTGCGCGACCGAACCGGACTGCGCCGCGGAGCCGGGCTGCGCGAGCGGACCGGCGGGGACCCCGGGATTTCCGGCCGGCGCGGCCGGTGCCTCGCCCGGCGCCTCCGCTGGCGGCGGGGAGACCGGTGGTGGGGCGTACTCCACGGAGGCGACCTCCGGGGCGATGCGCGACTGCGAGCCCCCGTCGGGCCTCGGCCTGGCCCACGGGCTCTCCCCCGGCGCAGGGCCCGCCGGGTCAGGGGGCGCGGCGGGTCGCTCCGCCGGGTCGCCCGAGGGCGGCGCCGGTTCCGTCACGAGGGCCTCCTGTCGCGGGTCGGTGTCCACCGTCGGGCCGACGATGGCGAACTTGGCCATCGACGCGATCGCGTGAGGGACACGGGCACCGGCCAGGCTACCGCCGCCGGGCCGAGCCCGCGGACGCGCGTACGGGCATTCCCCGACACGGTCAGTCCACGTTCGGGGCGAAGTCGTGCCCGTACGGGTCGCCGGCCAGCCGGACCACGCCGATCACCACCGCGACGACCAGGGCCGCCGCGACCAGGACCAGCCCGGCCCAGGCCAGCCGCTCGCCCCGGCGCAGCCAGTCCGCCCCGGTGAGGAAGCCTCCGGACGCGTACGCCTCCCGGCGGGCCTGCCGGGACAGTACGAGGGCGAGCGTGGCCGGGACCACCCCGCCGAGGAAGAGCCCGGTGAGCGCGCCGAGCAGGCCGAGGGCGAAGACCGCGCGGGCCTTGCTGGAGCGGACCGGGTCGGGGTCGAGCGGGTGGCGCGCCCCGTACTGCGCGACGGGCACCTGCCCGGGTGCGATCGTCATGCACCCATCATGCCCCGCTCCGCCGACCGGCCCGTCCCGCTACCGCCATATGGCGGTGTCCCGCCGGAAACGCGGCGAGGCCCCCGGCGGGTGCCGGGGGCCTCGTCGTGTCCTGCTTTAGCGGTACGACCCGAAGTCGAAGTCGTCCAGCGGAACCGCCTGCCCGCTGGCCGGCCCGAAGCCGTAGTCGGTCTCCGGGTATCCGGTCATCGAGTAGACCTTGGCCTTCGCCTCCTCGGTCGGCTCGACCCGGACGTTGCGGTACTTGCTGATGCCCGTACCGGCCGGAATGAGCTTACCAATGATCACGTTCTCCTTGAGGCCGATCAGCGAGTCGCTGCGGGCGTGGATCGCCGCGTCCGTCAGCACCCGGGTGGTCTCCTGGAAGGAGGCCGCCGACAGCCAGGAGTCCGTGGCCAGCGAGGCCTTGGTGATGCCCA
Source organism: Micromonospora sp. B11E3 (assembly GCF_039871625.1). Lineage (NCBI taxonomy): Bacteria > Bacillati > Actinomycetota > Actinomycetes > Micromonosporales > Micromonosporaceae > Micromonospora > Micromonospora sp. B11E3. The sequence continues at coordinate 157,600 of NZ_JBDPMC010000004.1, forward strand.
TCAGCACCGGGCGACCGGCGGCGGGCTCGCCGCCCTCCGACACGAGCCGGCGGTTCTCCGACTCGAACAGCGCCCGGTCGACCAGCACGCCCGGCAGGAACTCGGTCGAGCCGGAGTCGATGACCGTCACCCGCTTGAGCATCTGGCGGATGATGATCTCGATGTGCTTGTCGTGGATGAGCACACCCTGCGAGCGGTAGACCTCCTGGACCTCCTGGGTCAGGTGGACCTGGACCGCGCGCGGGCCGAGGATGCGCAGCAGCTCGTGCGGGTCGATGGTGCCCTCGGTGAGCTTCTCGCCGACCTCGACGTGGTCCCCGTCGTGGGCCCGCAGCCGGACCCGCTTGGAGATCTTGTCGTAGACGATCTCGTCGCTGCCGTCGTCCGGCACCACGATGATCTTCCGCGAGCGCTCGCCGTCCTCGATCCGGATCCGGCCCGGGGTGTCGGCGATGGGCGCCTTGCCCTTCGGGACGCGGGCCTCGAAGATCTCCTGGACACGCGGCAGACCCTGGGTGATGTCCTCACCCGCGACGCCACCGGTGTGGAACGTACGCATCGTCAGCTGCGTACCGGGCTCACCGATCGACTGGGCGGCGATGATGCCGACCGCCTCGCCGACGTCCACGGTCTTGCCGGTCGGCAGCGAGCGGCCGTAGCACGCCGCGCAGACGCCCAGCTTCGACTCGCAGGTGAGCACGCTGCGCACCCGCACCGTCTCCACCCCGGCGGCGACGATCTTGTCGACCAGGATGGAGTTGACGTCCTGACCCCGCTCGGCGACGACGGTGCCGTCCGGCCCCTTGATGTCGTCGGCCAGGGTCCGAGCGTGCACGCTGGTCTCGGCGTGCTCGTGGATGTACAGCTTGCCGTCGCGCCGCTCGCCGATCTGCATCGGGATGGCCCGGTCGGTGCCGCAGTCCTCCTCGCGGATGATGACGTCCTGCGAGACGTCCACCAGACGACGGGTCAGGTAACCCGAGTCGGCGGTCCGCAGCGCGGTGTCGGCGAGACCCTTGCGGGCACCGTGCGTGGAGATGAAGTACTCCAGCACGGACAGACCCTCCCGGTAGCTGGCCTTGATCGGCCGCGGGATGATCTCGCCCTTCGGGTTGGCCACCAGACCACGAATCGCGGCGATCTGGCGGAGCTGGAGCAGGTTACCGCGGGCACCCGAGTTGATCATCTTCCACAGCGGGTTCTCCTGCGGCAGCGCGGTGTCCATCTCCTTGGCGACCTCGTTGGTCGCCTTGGTCCAGATCTCGATGAGCTCGCCGCGGCGCTCCTCGGCGGTCATCAGACCCCGCTGGTACTGCTTGTCGATCCGGTCGGCTTCCTTCTCGTACCGCTCCAGGATCTCCCGCTTGCGCGGCGGAGCGATGACGTCCTCCATGCCGATCGTCACGCCGGACCAGGTGGCCCAGTGGAAACCGGCCTCCTTGAGCCCGTCGAGGGTGGCCGCGAGGGCCACCTTCGGGAAGCGCTCGGCGAGGTCGTTGACGATCGCGGAGAGCTGGCCCTTGCGGATCTCGTAGTTCACGAAGCGGTAGCCCGGCGGCAGCGTCTCGTTGAACAGCACCCGGCCCAGGGTGGTCTCGACGGTCACCGGGTCGCCCTCGACCCAGCCCTCCGGCGCGACCCACGGCTCGGCGCCCGCGCCGTTGTCGACGCCGACCAGCCCGCGCAGCCGGATCTTCACCGGCGCCTGCAGGTGCAGTTCGCCGTTGTCGAAGGCCATCCGCGCCTCGGCGTCCGAGCTGAACGCCCGGCCCTCGCCCTTGCCACCCGGGGTGAGGTGGGTGAGGTGGTACAGGCCGATGACCATGTCCTGGGTGGGCATGGTGACCGGCTTGCCGTCGGCCGGCTTGAGGATGTTGTTCGACGAGAGCATCAGGATCCGCGCCTCGGCCTGGGCCTCGGCGGACAGCGGCACGTGCACCGCCATCTGGTCACCGTCGAAGTCGGCGTTGAACGCGGTGCAGACCAGCGGGTGGATCTGGATGGCCTTACCCTCGACCAGCTGCGGCTCGAAGGCCTGGATGCCCAGACGGTGCAGGGTCGGCGCACGGTTCAGCAGCACCGGGTGCTCGCCGATGACCTCTTCCAGCACGTCCCACACGACCGGCCGCTGCCGCTCGACCATCCGCTTGGCGGACTTGATGTTCTGCGCGTGGTTGAGGTCGACCAGCCGCTTCATCACGAACGGCTTGAACAGCTCCAGCGCCATCTGCTTGGGCAGGCCGCACTGGTGCAGCTTCAGCTTCGGGCCGACCACGATGACCGAACGGCCGGAGTAGTCGACGCGCTTGCCCAGCAGGTTCTGCCGGAACCGGCCCTGCTTGCCCTTGAGCATGTCGGACAGCGACTTCAGCGGACGGTTGCCCGGGCCGGTGACCGGCCGGCCGCGGCGGCCGTTGTCGAACAGCGCGTCGACGGCCTCCTGGAGCATCCGCTTCTCGTTGTTGACGATGATCTCGGGCGCGCCGAGGTCGATCAGCCGCTTGAGGCGGTTGTTCCGGTTGATCACCCGGCGGTACAGGTCGTTCAGGTCGCTGGTCGCGAAGCGGCCACCATCGAGCTGCACCATCGGGCGCAGGTCCGGCGGGATGACCGGGACGCAGTCGAGCACCATGCCGAGCGGCGAGTTGCGGGTGTTCAGGAACGCCGCCACGACCTTGAGCCGCTTGAGCGCCCGGATCTTCCGCTGGCCCTTGCCGGTACGGATGGTCTCGCGCAGGCTCTCGGCCTCGGCGTCGAGGTCCATGTTCTGGACCAGCGCCTTGATGGCCTCGGCGCCCATGCCGCCGGTGAAGTACTCGCCGAACCGGTCGCGCAGCTCCCGGTAGAGCAGCTCGTCGGTGACCAGCTGCTTCGAATCCAGCTTGCGGAAGGTGTCGAGCACCTCGTCCAGGCGGTCGATCTCGCGCTGGGCCCGGTCGCGGATCTGGCGCATCTCGCGCTCTCCGCCCTCCTTGACCTTGCGCCGGACGTCCGCCTTGGCACCCTCGGCCTCCAGCTCGGCCAGGTCGGCCTCGAGCTTGGCGGCCCGCTTCTCGATCTCCGAGTCGCGGCTGTTCTCGGCCTGCCGCTTCTCCGCCAGGATCTCGTTCTCGATCGTCGAGAGGTCGCGGTGACGCGCCTCGGCGTCCACGCTCGTCACGACGTACGAGGCGAAGTAGATGATCTTCTCGAGGTCCTTGGGGGCGAGGTCCAGCAGGTAGCCCAGCCGGCTCGGGACGCCCTTGAAGTACCAGATGTGCGTCACCGGAGCGGCCAGCTCGATGTGGCCCATCCGCTCGCGGCGGACCTTGGAGCGGGTCACCTCGACGCCGCAGCGCTCGCAGATGATGCCCTTGAACCGGACCCGCTTGTACTTACCGCAGTAGCACTCCCAGTCCCGCTGCGGGCCGAAGATCTTCTCGCAGAAGAGCCCGTCCTTTTCCGGCTTGAGGGTGCGGTAGTTGATCGTCTCGGGCTTCTTGACCTCGCCGTGGGACCACTGACGGATGTCGTCGGCGGTGGCAAGGCCGATCCGCAGCTCGTCGAAGAAGTTGACGTCGAGCACTATGTCCCCTATGTCGTCGTCTGTACTGCTAGCAAACCAGCGGGGTTCGGGGCAGGGCGACCCGCGTAGGGATCAAGCCTGACCTCGCGGATTCCGGCGCGCCCGCTTCGCATCGCGCCCCGGAACCCCGCGCCGGAGCGGGTCGCCCTGCCCCGAACCACCACCTCAGACCTCTTCGACCGAGCTCGGCTCGCGCCGGGACAGGTCGATGCCCAGCTCCTCCGCGGCCCGGAACACCTCGTCGTCGGTCTCGCGCATCTCGAGGGCGACCCCGTCGCTGGAGAGCACCTCGACGTTGAGGCACAGCGACTGGAGCTCCTTGAGCAGCACCTTGAACGACTCCGGGATGCCCGGCTCCGGGATGTTCTCGCCCTTGACGATCGCCTCGTAGACCTTGACCCGGCCCAGGACGTCGTCGGACTTGATCGTCAGCAGCTCCTGCAGGGCGTACGCGGCGCCGTACGCCTGCATCGCCCAGCACTCCATCTCACCGAAGCGCTGGCCACCGAACTGCGCCTTACCACCCAGCGGCTGCTGCGTGATCATCGAGTACGGGCCGGTCGACCGGGCGTGGATCTTGTCGTCGACCAGGTGGTTGAGCTTCAGGATGTAGATGTAGCCGACCGCGATCGGGTCCGGCAGCGGCTCGCCGGAGCGGCCGTCGAACAGCTGCGCCTTGCCGCTGGAGCCGATCAGCTGCTTGCCGTCCCGGTTGGGCAGGGTCGACGCGAGCAGACCGGAGATCTCCTCCTCGCGGGCGCCGTCGAAGACCGGCGTCGCCACGTTGGTGTCCGGCTCCGACTCGTGCGCCTCGATGGAGCGCAGCTGGCGCTTCCACTCGACGTCGTCGCCCTCGACCTTCCACCCCGTCTTGGCCACCCAGCCGAGGTGCGTCTCCAGCACCTGGCCGATGTTCATCCGGGACGGCACACCCAGCGGGTTCAGCACGATGTCGACCGGGGTGCCGTCCTCCAGGAACGGCATGTCCTCGATCGGCAGGATCTTCGAGATGACACCCTTGTTGCCGTGCCGGCCGGCGAGCTTGTCGCCGTCCTGGATCTTCCGCTTCTGGGCCACGTAGACCCGGACCAGCTCGTTGACGCCCGGGGGCAGCTCGTCGCCGTCCTCGCGGGAGAACGTGCGTACGCCGATGACCGTGCCGGTCTCACCGTGCGGCACCTTCAGCGAGGTGTCCCGGACCTCGCGCGCCTTCTCGCCGAAGATCGCGCGGAGCAGCCGCTCCTCCGGGGTCAGCTCGGTCTCGCCCTTGGGCGTGACCTTGCCGACCAGGATGTCGCCGGGGACGACCTCGGCGCCGATCCGGATGATGCCCCGCTCGTCGAGGTCGGCGAGCATCTCCTCGCTGACGTTCGGGATGTCGCGGGTGATCTCCTCCGGGCCGAGCTTGGTGTCCCGGGCGTCGACCTCGTGCTCCTCGATGTGGATCGAGGTGAGGACGTCCTGCTGCACGAGGCGCTGCGACAGGATGATCGCGTCCTCGTAGTTGTGGCCCTCCCAGGTCATGAACGCCACGAGCAGGTTGCGCCCGAGCGCCATCTCGCCCTCGTCGGTGCACGGACCGTCGGCGATGACCTGGCCGGCCTCGACCCGGTCGCCCTCGAAGACGACCGGCTTCTGGTTGACGCAGGAGCCGGCGTTGGAGCGGCGGAACTTGTGCAGCAGGTACGTCCGGCGGTGGCCGTCGTCCTGGTGGACGGTGATGTAGTCGGCGCACAGGTCCTCGATGACGCCACCGACCTCGGCGACGACCACGTCGCCGGCGTCGACGGCGGCACGGTACTCCATGCCGGTGCCGACCAGCGGCGACTCGGCCTTGACCAGCGGCACCGCCTGGCGCTGCATGTTCGCGCCCATGAGCGCGCGGTTGGCGTCGTCGTGCTCGAGGAACGGGATCATCGCGGTCGCGACGGACACCATCTGCCGCGGCGAGATGTCCATGTAGTCCACGGCCTCCGGCGCCACGTCCTCGGTCTCGCCGCCCTTACGGCGGACCAGGACGCGGTCCTCGGCGAAGGAGCCGTCGGACTTCAGCGGGGCGTTGGCCTGCGCCTTGACGAACCGGTCCTCCTCGTCCGCCGTCAGGTAGTCGATCTGGTCGGTGACCCGACCGTTGACGACCTTCCGGTACGGCGTCTCGATGAACCCGAACGGGTTGACCCGGGCGAAGGTGGACAGGGCGCCGATCAGACCGATGTTCGGGCCTTCCGGCGTCTCGATCGGGCACATCCGGCCGTAGTGCGACGGGTGAACGTCACGGACCTCGAAGCCGGCCCGCTCCCGGGACAGACCACCCGGGCCGAGCGCGTTCAGCCGCCGCCGGTGGGTCAGGCCCGCCAGCGGGTTGGTCTGGTCCATGAACTGGGACAGCTGCGACGTGCCGAAGAACTCCTTGATCGCCGCCACCACCGGACGGATGTTGATCAGGGTCTGCGGCGTGATCGCCTCGACGTCCTGGGTGGTCATCCGCTCGCGGACGACCCGCTCCATCCGGGACAGGCCGACCCGGACCTGGTTCTGGATGAGTTCGCCGACGGTACGGATCCGGCGGTTGCCGAAGTGGTCGATGTCGTCGGCCTCGTAGCCCTCCTCACCGGCGTGCAGCCGGCACAGGTACTCCACGGTGGCGACGATGTCGTCCTCGGTCAGCGTGCCGGTGGTGATCGGCACGTCCAGGACGAGCTTCTTGTTGAACTTGTACCGACCGACCTTGGCGATGTCGTACCGCTTCGGGTTGAAGAAGAGATTGTCCAGCAGGGTCTGGGCGTTCTCGCGGGTCGGCGGCTCGCCAGGGCGCAGCTTGCGGTAGATGTCGAGCAGTGCCTCGTCCTGGCCGGCGATGTGGTCCTTCTCGAGCGTGGTCATCATCAGCTCGGACCAGCCGAACTTCTCGCGGATCCGCTCCGCCGACCAACCGATGGCCTTGAGCAGCACCGTGACGGCCTGCCGGCGCTTACGGTCGATACGGACGCCGACGGTGTCGCGCTTGTCGACGTCGAACTCCAGCCAGGCACCCCGGCTCGGGATGAGCTTGACGCTGGAGAGGTCGCGGTCGGAGGTCTTGTCGGGCTGCTTGTCGAAGTAGACGCCCGGGGAACGGACGAGCTGGCTGACCACGACCCGCTCGGTGCCGTTGATGATGAACGTGCCCTTGGGCGTCATCATCGGGAAGTCACCCATGAACACCGTCTGGCTCTTGATCTCGCCGGTGGTGTTGTTGGTGAACTCCGCCGTCACGAACAGCGGGGCGCAGTAGGTCAGGTCCTTCTCCTTACACTCCTCGATCGAGGCCTTGACCTCGTCGAAGCGCGGGGCCGAGAAGGAGAGCGACATGGTGCCGGAGAAGTCCTCAATGGGACTGATCTCGTCGAGGATCTCCGCGAGACCCGAGCGTGCGTGCGGGTCGTCCGCCGACCGGCCCTGCCAAGCCTCGTTGCCGACGAGCCAGTCGAAGGACTCGTTCTGGATGGCGAGGAGGTTGGGGACCTCGAGGTGTTCGGTGATCCTGCCGAAAGAGACTCGGCGGGGCGCGAAAGCGCTCGACGTACGACTGGTCTTCGCAGGGCGGGAAGCTGCCAAGATGCGTCCTTCCGAGGACCGGTGCTGCAGAACGGCTGGTACGCGTGCACTCCAATGACCCCACCAGAAATATCCATAAACGGACATTTCCGAGCAGGGGTCAAGTCGGAAGGCAGCGCAAACTAGCAGTGTAGCCGAGAGGCTAACCGCTGTCCAGCCCGCCCCGCAGGTCGTCGCGGAACGCGCCTCGGGGGCCCCTCGAAACGGGGCCGCACCGGGCCGCTCGGAACGCGGCGAACCCACGGACCGCCCGGTGCTGCGGAGGATGCACCGCCGCTGCCATTACCCGAGTGGTGGCCGTTGCAAGCGCGGAAGGTCTTGCTGGTGTCAGCGTGCCTGCCGGCCCGGGGCCGCGTCAAGGGGCGTCTCGTCCGGGCGGGGCGTTTCCCGCCGACGGGCGACCGGCCCGCCCCCGCCCCACCGACCGACACGCGGCGTCGATGCCCTGCTCACGCGGCTGCGGTGGGTGTCTGCAAACAACACGGCGGGCGACGACCCGTTTTCGGATCGTCGCCCGCCGCACACGCGGTGTGCCCTGGCTCACGGGGAGCCGGACACGCGCCTGGCCCCCAGTTACTTGAGGGTGACCTTGGCGCCCTCGCCCTCGAGCTTGGCCTTGGCCTTGTCGGCGGTCTCCTTGTTGACCTTCTCCAGAACCGCCTTCGGCGCGGCCTCGACCAGGTCCTTGGCCTCCTTCAGGCCCAGGCCGGTCAGCTCGCGCACGACCTTGATGACCTGGATCTTCTTGCCACCGTCGGCGTCGAGGACGACGTCGAACTCGTCCTTCTCCGGCTCGGCTTCGACCGGGGCGGCACCCTGGGCGGCGGCGGCCACGGCGACCGGGGCGGCGGCGGTGACCTCGAAGGTCTCCTCGAACTGCTTCACGAACTCGGAGAGCTCGATCAGCGTCATCTCCTTGAACGCGTCGAGCAGCTCGTCGGTGCTGAGCTTCGCCATGTCTGGCGTCCTTTCCTGAATTCTTGACTAGGTAAGTGGGTGCGCCGCGGGGCCTCAGGCCGCCTCGGCGCCCTCCTTCTCGCGCTTGTCCTGCAGGGCGGCCGCCAGGCGGGCGGTCTTCGACAGCGGGGCCTGGAACAGGGCCGCGGCCTTGCTCAGGTTGCCCTTCATCGCGCCGGCCAGCTTGGCCAGCAGCACCTCGCGGGACTCCAGGTCGGCGAGCTTCGTGACCTCGGCCGCGGAGATGGCCTTGCCCTCGAAGACGCCGCCCTTGATGACGAGCTTCGGGTTGGCCTTCGCGAAGTCGCGAAGCCCCTTCGCCGCCTCGACGACGTCGCCCGAAACGAAAGTCAGCGCGGTAGGACCGGTGAACAGCTCGTCGAGGCCGGAGATGCCCGCCTCGCTCGCGGCACGCTTCGCCAGCGTGTTCTTCGCGACCGTGTAGGTGCTCTCCTTGCCGAGCGAGCGCCGCAGCTGGGTGAGCTGGGCAACCGTCAGGCCACGGTACTCGGTGAGGACCGCCGCGCCCGCGTTGCGGAAGCTCTCGGTCAGCTCAGCGACGGCCGTGGCCTTGTCGGCCCGGATCGGCTTGTCCGCCATGTCCCTCCTCTCTCGTTGCTCGAGGCTGGTGCACCGGGAAGCCGGCGGGCTCCCGCGGTTGCGAAGGGACCCACGACAACGAGAAAAGCCCCGGCGCAGGGCGCACGGGGCGAGGGCCGACCGGACTCACCGCAGTCGGCGGACCACGGGAACTACAGCCGATTTTCGCTTGCCGCCCTGCGCGGGTCGCCCGTCGAAGCGGGACCTTCGACCGTGCCGGGGCACGGTGACCAGCGGTCTCTGGGTGGTACTTCGCGACAAGGCTACGCCACACCTGCGGTAAGGGCCAAATCGCCCCCCGCGTGCTCCGGGTCACGTCGCCTCGGCCGGCCGCTGCCGGCCCTGTCCGAAGAGCCGGGACGCGCGGGCGCCGTCCCCCGGAAGGCGGCGTGCGTCAGGCGCGGGCGCGGCGGCGCCAGTCGTAGCCCGCCAGGGCCGCCGCGCTCCAGGCCACCGCCCAGGCGCTCAGCAGGACCACCGTCGCCGCGGACGGGCCGGCGGCGGCGGCCCGGGCGGTCGGCATCACCGGGGGCGCCAGCCAGGGTGCCACCGATCCGGACAGGCCGAGGACCACGGCGCCCACCGCGCCCAGCGCCAGCACGGCCACGCCGTAGCCGGCGCTGCCCGTGACGGCCCGGCTGGCCAGCGCGCCGAGGGCCACCGCCGCCGGCAGGGCGAGCAGGTGCGCCCAGAGCCCGAGCGCCACGCCGGCGGCCATCGACCGGTCCCCCGGCGCCGGGCCGGCCACCCCGCCGACCAGCCAGGGGAACACCAGCGCCACGGCCACCGCGCCCAGCCCCGCCGCGCCCGCCGCGAGCAGCCCGGCGGCCCGCTCCCGGGTCGGCCCGACGGCCACCACGGCCAGCCGGCGCTGCACGTCCGGCTCGACGTCGAGCAGGATCCTGGTCTGCCAGGCCAGCACCGGAAAGAGCACCACCGCCGAGACGCCGTAGGCCTCTGCCGGCTCGGCCCGGCCGCCGCCGTACAGGACGCCGAGGACCAGCAGGCCGGCCAGCAGCGGCGCGACCGCCCGCCCGGTACGCAGGAAGCCGGCCAGCCGCAGCCGGACCAGCGCGCTCACCGGGCCACCCGCCCGGGCTCGGCGGACCGCACCGCACCGCCCGGCTCGTCGCCCGGCGGAGCCGACCCGCCCTCGGCCGCGGCGGAGTCGACGGCCGCGGGCAGGCCGACGACCGGACGGTCCTCGGGCGGGACCGGGGCGTCGGGCGGGGCGGCGTCGGAGCGTACCCGCAGGACGTGGTGGCCGTCGGCGCGCAACCGGGCGACGGCGCCGGCCACCCGCGCGGCCGGGACCGCGATCTCCACGACCGCGACGGACCCGCCCGGCCCGGCGGCCGGCCCCTCGGCCGTGACGGTGCCGTCGGCGACCGTCCAGCGGGCGGCGCCGGGCAGCCGGACCGTCTCCCCCCGGTGGTCGCTGACCAGGACCGACCCGCCGTCGGCAAGCACCTCGTCGATCAGGGCGGGAACCAGGTCGCGCGCGGCGGCGTCCAGCCCCTCCCAGGGCTCGTCGAGGACGAGCAGCCCCGGCCGGCGCAGCATGGCCTGGGCCAGGCCGACCTTCTGGGCCGTGCCCTTGGACAGCTCCGGCAGCCGCACGTCGCGGAACCGGGTCAGGCCCAGCCGCTCGGCCCACCGTTCCACCGCCCGGTCGGCCTCCGCCGCTCCCAGGCCGGCGACCCGGGCCATCCCGGCAAGGTAGCGGCCGACGGTGAACGGCTGGTCGGCCGGGAACCGTTCCGGCACCCAGCCGACGCGCCGAGGGCGGTCGACGACCCGGCCCCGGGTGGGCCGCAGCACCCCGGCCGCGAGCTGCAGCAGCGTCGACTTGCCGGCGCCGTTACGGCCGAGCACCACCGCCGCCTCGCCCGGGCCGATGCCCAGGCTCGCCGCGCGCAGCACCCACGGGCCACGCCGGTGGTAGCGCAGCCAGACGTCCTCCCACCGCATGCCACGAGCCTGCCACAGCGGACGAACGAACGGGGCCCCGCCACAGGTCGTGGCGGGGCCCCGTCGAGGCAGCCGTGCTCAGCCCTCGGCCGAGCCCTCCTGGAGGTTCTTCACCAGGTTCGGGTCGACCGGTACGCCCGGGCCCATCGTGGTGGTGAGGGTGACCTTCTTGAGGTACTTGCCCTTCGCCGCCGACGGCTTGGCCCGCAGCACCTCGTCGAGGACCGCGGCGTAGTTGTCGACCAGCTGGGACTCGGAGAACGAGGCCTTGCCGATGATCAGGTGCAGGTTGGAGTGCTTGTCCACCCGGAAGGTGATCTTGCCGCCCTTGATGTCCGAGACGGCCTTGGCGACGTCCATGGTCACGGTGCCGGTCTTCGGGTTCGGCATGAGACCGCGCGGGCCCAGGATCCGCGCGATCCGGCCGATCTTGGCCATCTGGTCCGGCGTGGCGATCGCCGCGTCGAAGTCGAGCCAGCCGCCCTGGATCCGGGCGACGAGCTCGTCGGTGCCCACCTCGTCCGCACCGGCGGCCGCGGCCTCCTCGGCCTTCGCGCCGGCGGCGAAGACGATCACGCGGGCGGTCTTACCGGTGCCGTGCGGCAGGTTGACCGTGCCGCGGACCATCTGGTCCGCCTTGCGGGGGTCGACGCCGAGGCGCATCGCGACCTCGACCGTGGCGTCGAACTTGACGTTGGTGGTCTCCTTGGCCAGCTTGACGGCCTCGGCGGGGGTGTAGAGCTTCGCCCGGTCGATGACCTCGGCGGCCTTGCGGTAGCTCTTGCTGCGCTGCATTTCTCGATTACTCCTGTGGTCTATGGCGGGCCGCGGCGTCCGCGCGCCCTCCCACGAACGGGTCCGGTCTGCGGTGGGCGACGTCAGTCGGCGACGGTCAGGCCCATCGACCGGGCGGTGCCGGCGATGATCTTCTCAGCCTGCTCGATGTCGTTGGCGTTGAGGTCGGCCATCTTCTTCTCGGCGATCTCGCGCAGCTGGGCGCGGGTGACGCTGCCGACCTTCTCCTTGTGCGGGACGCCGGAGCCCTTCTGCACGCCGGCGGCCTTGATCAGCAGCCGGGCGGCGGGCGGGGTCTTCAGCACGAAGGTGAAGGTGCGGTCCTCGTACACGCTGATCTCGGCGGGGACGATGTCGCCCCGCTGGGACTCGGTCTGCGCGTTGTAGGACTTGCAGAACTCCATGATGTTCACGCCGTGCTGACCGAGCGCGGGGCCGACCGGCGGCGCCGGGGTGGCCTGGCCCGCCGGCAGCTGAAGCGTGAACGTCTTGACGAGCTTCTTCTTCGGAGGCATGTCTCTTCCTGGGGCTTGAAACTGGGAAATGCGCCGGCCGCGGGCGCGCACGGTCAGCGCGGTGCGACAGCGGCGACGTTCTAGGGTAGCGCAGCGTTCCGCCGCCTCCTCCCCCGAGGTCCGGCGACGGAGGCGGAACGAGTACGCCGGCGGCGGGCCCGCAGCCCACCGCCGGCGAGCGGTACGTCAGATCTTGGCGACCTGGTTGAAGTTCAGCTCCACCGGGGTCTCCCGGCCGAAGATCGACACCAGCACCTTGAGCTTCTGCTGGTCGGCGTTGATCTCGCTGATCGTCGCCGGCAGCGAGGCGAACGCGCCGTCGGTGACGGTGACCGAGTCGCCCACCTCGAAGTCGAGGACCTTGACCTCGGGCTTGACCTTCTTCTGCTCGGTCTCGACCGCCGGGGCCAGCCACTTGAGCACCTCGTCGAGGCTCAGCGGCGCCGGACGGTCGGCCCGGTCGGTCGCCCCCACGAAGCCGGTGACGCCCGGGGTGTTGCGCACGCAGGAGTACGACTCGGCGGTCAGCTCCATCCGGACCAGGATGTAGCCCGGGAAGACCTTCGCCTGGACCTGGGACCGCTTGCCGTTCTTGACCTCGACCTCTTCCCGGGTCGGCACCTCGACCTGGTAGATGTAGTCCTCCATGTCGAGGGACGTGATCCGGGTCTCGAGGTTGGTCTTGACCTTGTTCTCGTAGCCGGCGTACGAGTGCACCACGTACCAGTCGCCAGGCGCGTAGCGCAGCTTCTGGCGCAGCTCCGCCACCGGGTCGTACTCCTCGTCCGGGGCAGGCTCGGTGGTCGGAAAGTCCGGCTCGCTGGCGGCCTCGACCGACTCGTCACTGGCCGCCGTCGCCACCGTGGACTGCTCGTCCGTGGTCTCGGCGGTCTCGTCGTACTCAGGCACGCTCGCTCACTTCCGTCACTATCGGCTTGAATCAGCCGGTCAGCTGGCGTTGCCGAAGACCCACAGCACGCCCTTCGCGAAGGCGTAGTCCAGGGCGCCCACGATCGTCAGCATCACGGCGACGAAGGTGACGACCACGGCCGTGTAGGTCAGCAACTCCTTGCGGGTCGGCCAGATGACCTTACGCAGTTCGGCCACGACCTCGCGGAAGAACCGCCCGATGCGGGCGAACAGCCCCACCCGGTCGGTGTCCTTACGGGTCTTCCTGTCGTCAGCCGACTCGGCCTTGGCCCGCGCCCGAGTGGCGGTGCCACCCCGGGAGACCGGCTCCTCCGCGTCGGTGGCGTCGTCGGCGGCCACGTCGTCGACGTTCTCGTCGTTCAGACGGTCGTCGCCGGCGTCCTCGCTGCGCCGCTTGTTCTCGGCCACTTCGCCCTCCGTCGCGGGAAATCGGGTCGCACACCGGTGCGGTGTGCGCGGCGCTGGTCACGCCGGCCGGACCAACCGTCCCGCGACGGGCCGCGGCCGGCGGATCGACGGACGGGCCCGATGCCTCGGACCACCCCACCGATGCCACCACCACGGGCCGAACGCCGCCGGTTGGCGGCGCGACCCACGGAACGGTCAGGCCTGAGGCGCAGGGGTGACAGGACTTGAACCTGCAGCCTGCGGTTTTGGAGACCGCTGCTCTGCCAATTGAGCTACACCCCTGTGCGGCACGCTCACCCGGCCCGGCCAGCCAGCACCGGGCGGGGTCACTTGCCCCACGGCGGACCAGTGTACGGGTAGCGAGGCCACTTTCCCAACCGGTCTGCCATCTGGCGTGGCGGAGCCCCTCAGCGGGGCGTCCGGATCACCGCCCGGGCCTGCGAGAGCACCTTCTCGCCCCGGCATGTCGCGGTGATGTCGAGCCTGGTCAGGCCCTCGTCGGTGACCTCCTTGACCTTGGCGGTGACCTCGATCTCGGTGCCGGCGTCGTCATCGGGGACGACCACCGGGCGGGTGAACCGGACCCCGTAGTCGACCACCGCGTCCGGCGCCCCGGCCCACTCGGCGACCGCGCGGCCGACGAGGGCCATGGTGAACATCCCGTGCGCGATCACCCCCGGCAGACCCACGTTCGTGGCGAACCGGTCGCTCCAGTGGATCGGGTTGAAGTCGCCCGAGGCGCCCGCGTAGCGGACCAGGTCGGCCCGGGTGACCCGGAAGGTCTTGGTGGGCAGTTCCATCTCAGGCCTCCCCGCGTACGACGAGCTTGGACCAGACGGTGACGACCGGCTCGCCGGCCGGCGTGCTGACGTCCGTGCGGGTGGTGAGGAAGTCGTGCCCGCCCCGGTGGTTGATGCCCTCGATGGTGTTCACGCAGACCAGCTCGTCCCCGGCCACCACGGGCCGGGCGTACGCGAAGCGCTGGTCGCCGTGCACCACCCGGCTGTAGTCCACGCCGAGGGCGGGATCCTCGACGATCTGCCGGCTGGCGGCCATGGTCAGCACCACGGGAAAGGTCGGCGGGGCGACCACGTCCGGGTGCCCGAGCGCCCGGGCGGCGGCCGGGTCGTGGTGCGCCGGGTCGGTGGCGCCGATGGCGGTGGCGAACTCGCGGATCTTTTCTCGGCCCACCTGGTAGGGGGCGGTCGGCGGATAGGTCCGGCCGACGAAGGACGGGTCCAAGGGCATGCCCGAGAACCTACACGGAGAGCATGAAAGCCGACCCGGGTGGACGGGCGGCCGAGGGGCCGCGCCGTCCGTACCGGATCGGCTTTCGGAGTCGTGCTGCCGGCTCGCGCCAGCGATGTCAGCGGGTCTCGCGGTGGACCGTGTGCCGCCCGTCCCGGGGGCAGAACTTCTTCAGCTCGATACGGTCCGGGTCGTTGCGGCGGTTCTTGCGCGTGATGTAGTTGCGCTCCTTGCACTCCACACACGCCAAAGTGATCTTCGGCCGGACATCGGTAGCCTTCGCCACGGCGGAGTGCCTTCCTCGCTCAGTCAACAACTACGGCGTCACAGCGTACGCGCTGCGGACGCAGACATGCAAAGTGGGCGCCTTCGGCGCCCCTTTCACCATCCACCGGAAGCGAGCCGGAGGACGAGAGTAGCGGTGGCCGGACTTGAACCGGCGACACAGCGATTATGAGCCGCTTGCTCTGCCATCTGAGCTACACCGCCGTGGCGGGTCCAGCCGGACCCTTTGAGCCCCCTTACGGAATCGAACCGTAGACCTTCTCCTTACCATGGAGACGCTCTGCCGACTGAGCTAAGGGGGCCTGCTCGATCACTCCGTGACCGCGCAGAGGTAAGAGTACACGGCCCGATCCCAGAGGTGAAATCGGATCCCCCCGCGCCAGCGACGACCCCCGTTACCGCAGGTCAGAGCAGGATCGTGGAGCGGTCGGGGACCACCCGCAGCCGGGGATGCTCCAAGCCGGCGGTCGTCTCCGGGTCAGCCTGCGCCCCGAACCAGGTCTCCAACCGCTCGTACGGCAGCGGCCGGCTGAACAGGAAGCCCTGGCCGATCTCGCAGCCGATGTCCTGGAGCAGCTCCAGGGTCAGCTCGCTCTCCACGCCCTCGGCCACCACGGCCAGGCCGAACTGCTGGGAGAGGGTCACCACGGCGTTGACAATGGCCAGGTCCCCCGGGTCGGTCGCCATGCCCTGCACGAACGAGCGGTCGACCTTCACCTCGTGCACCGGCAGGCGGCGCAGGTACGCCAGGGACGAGGAGCCGACGCCGAAGTCGTCCACCGACAGCCGTACGCCGAGGTCGCGCAGCCGGCGCAGGGCCGGGATCGGGCGGTCCGTGCCGTCCAGGACCGCGGC
The DNA here is from genome assembly GCF_039871625.1 of Micromonospora sp. B11E3. Classification (NCBI taxonomy): domain Bacteria; kingdom Bacillati; phylum Actinomycetota; class Actinomycetes; order Micromonosporales; family Micromonosporaceae; genus Micromonospora; species Micromonospora sp. B11E3. The sequence continues at coordinate 173,326 of NZ_JBDPMC010000004.1, forward strand.
CTCCCGGATCTCGAAGGTGAGCCGCTGCGGCGGCACGTCGTACTCGGCGAGCAGCTCCCTGACCCGGTCCGGGAAGTGCCGGTCGGTGAGCGTACGGGCGGCGAGGTTGACCGAGACGGCGAGCGGCCGCTGGGCGTGACCCCAGTCCCGGCTGCGCCGCAGCCCCTCCCGGAGCACCACCTCGGTGAGCCGGCCGAGCAGGCCGGTGTGCTCCGCCACCGCGACGAAGTCCTCGGGGGCGACCTCGCCGTGCGCTGGGTGCTCCCACCGGGCCAGGCACTCCACCCCGACCAGCCGGCGGTCCCGCAGGGTCACCTTCGGCTGGAAGTAGACCTCCAGCTCGCCCTCGTCGAGGGCGCGGCGCAGATCACCGGCGATGCCGAGCCGGCGCAGCGACCGGGACTCCAACGCCGGGCTGAACAGCTGCACGTTGCCGGGCACCGACTTGGCCGCCGTCGCCGCCAGGTTCACCCGCTGCAACAGGGTCGCCGCGTCGCTGCCGTGATCCGGATGTACGGCCACCCCCACGGCGGTGTCCACGTCGAGGGTGAGCACGTCGAAGACCATCTCGGCCCGGATCTCCTCGCGCAGCCGCGCCGCCAGCTCCAGCGCCGCCTCGGCGTTCTCCAGGCGGAGGGTGACCAGGAACTCGTCGCCGCCGACCCGGCCGACCAGGGCCGAGGACGGCGCGGAGGCGCGCAGCCGGTCGGCGACCTCGGCGAGGACCTGATCGCCGGCGGCGTGGCCGAGGGACTCGTTGACCTGGCGCAGCCCGTCGACGTCGAACAGCAGGACGGCGACCACCTCGCCCGGCGCCCGGATCTTGACCGCCTCGTCGAGCGCGCCGGTGATCCGCCGCCGGTTGGGAAGCCTGGTCAGCGTGTCGTGGTACGCGTCGTGGCGCAGCCGGTCGACCAGCCGGGAGTTCTCCAGGGCGATCCCGGCGTGCGCCGCCACCGTCTCCAGGACGGGTACGTCCTGCGCCGTGAAGAAGTTGACGCCGCCGAGCCGGTTGGTGACCTCGAGTGTGCCGATCACCGCCGGGCCGGACCGGAGCGGAACGATGATGGCGTCCTTCACCGCCGCCTCCCGCAGCACCGCGAGCTGCTGCCGCTCCCCGCCGAGCCGAGGGCCGACGGCGATCGCCCGCCGCTGCTCCACCGCCTGTTCCCGGAGCGTGGCCGGAATCTTGCCGAAGTCGAGCAGGCCCGGTCGGTCCAGCCGGGCGGTGAGCAGCACCTCGGGGTGGCGTCCGTGCTGCGGCAGCCAGAGGGTCGCGTACTCGGCCTGCATGAGGGCGCGCACCCGGCCGAGCAGGGCGTCGGGCAGCGTCCCGTCCTGACCACTGTGGGCCATCGCCCGCGTCAGGTCGTAGATGTCGGCCAGCGTCCGGTGCTGTCGCAGGAACTGCGCGTACGTCCGGTAGAGGGTGGCCACGGCCAGCGCCAGCGCGGCGAGCAGGACCAGCGACCACTGGGTCGTCGTCACCGCGATGAGGATGATCAGCCCCACCGTCATGCTGAGCACCGCCGCCAGGAGCGACGCCACCGAGGTCCGGACGATCTCCAGGCCGGCCTGCCAGCCCTGCAGCAGGGTGATGACCCCGACCACGGCGGCAAAGGTGACGAGGGTGACCGTGCTCACCACCGCGAAGAGGATGCCCCAGGTGCCCGGCCCCACCCCACGGATCTCCGGCAGCGCGAGCAGGACCAGACCGGCCAACGAGGTGGCCGCGGCCGAGCGGGCGACGTTGAATGCCAACTTCGCCGGGCCCAACCTGCGTCGTAGCTGGACAACGACCGCGGCCAGGGTCGCGATCAGGACGACGAGCAGGGGCGGAAGGTAGTAGAACGCCAGCACCAGCGGAATCTCGGTGATGTTGGCGGTGAGCGTCTGCCGGCGCACCACGAAGGTGAGCAACGGCAGTTGCACGGCCACGAGGGCGACGAAGATGAGGACCGCGGTGCCCCACTCGGCGCCGACCGCCGTGTGCGGGTCGGCCCCGGCGCCCTGCCGACCCGCTGCCACCTGGGCGAGGGCCAGGACGGTCGAGCAGACGATGGCAAGCAGCGTCAGCGGCCCGGTGATCAGCCAGGCATTCTCGGTGGCCCGTCGGGCCACCCGGGCATCGCTGGCCATGCAGCCCCCCTCGTCGTCACAGAGACGCGCGCTCCGCGTTCAATCCGGAACCTCACGGCCCCGCACTTGCGCCGGAAGCGAAGCTGCGACCATTTCCACTCCGCGGGCCTAGGCCCAGTCGTACTCGAGACTTGTCTGGTCTCCGACGGCGGGGGCGCCGGCACCGCCGGCGGCGACGCCGGCAACGCCCGCAGCGAGGGCGACCAGCATCAGGGTCAAGCCGAGCAGCCGACCCAGCTTTCGAATAAGCATCGGTGGGGCTCCTGTCGCGAACAAGCAGCACGGGGGGTGAAGATTCCATGATGGTGCCACACCCCGCACCTGCAACAAAGACGTCCCGGGGCGGCCTCCGCCGGGACGCAGGCAAGTCCGACTGATTGGCAGCAGGGCCTGCCTGGCGGGTTGATACCCAGGTAGGCAAAGCCCGCCGCGCCCCGATGCACTTGGCGAACACTCGGACTTTCGGCGTCAATGGCTGATTTTTCCTGAGTGCCCTCCGAACCCCACGAACGGACAAAGGCCGGCTCCATACCCCATGTGCCCCGCTCTGACTACCAGAGCGGCCTTCTCCTCCGCTAGCCATCTATCGAAGAAGTTATCTGTCTACCGCAACGAGAGCCGTCCGGGAAGCGGCGTATACCCCTTCGGGTGCCAGAAGAGGCGAGACGGTCGAACCGATTCACCGAAACGGCGGAGGCGGATCATGGGCGTACCCGTCGCCCAGCGGACCCCTCGCGCAACGAACCTGGACCTGCACGGCGCTCCCGGCCGGCCGCGCACGCCACCCGGCCCGGCGCGACCAGCGCGAGCACCCCGCTATTTCGCCACGAAAGCCGCATAGCCCCGCCTCTACATGACACGCTCGGGCAGACGACTGACCGAGGAGCGGGCGGAGCATGGGCACCAAGGCCGCACGGATCGGACCGTGATGCACTGGACGGTGAAGGTACTGATCGCGGTCGTCGGGGCGGTCGTGCTGGAACGGTTGGTCGACGTGCTCGGCCGCCGACTCGCCGGCGGACGCTACGCGTGGCTGGTGACGCCGCTGCACCGGGCCTGTCGGGTGCCCGCGATCGGAGTGGTGCTCTTCGCCGCGTCGTACGCCACGCTGCCGTCCGGGCCCGCGCAGTGGCAGCGAGAACTCCGGCACCTGATCCTGGCGCTGCTCATCGCCGTCACCGGATGGCTGATCGTCAGGGGCCTGCACGTGACCGAGGCGGTCGCCTCGAGCCGACTGCCGGAGACCGCCGGCCAGCGCAGCGTTCGGCGCGCCCGCACCCAGATCCGGCCGGTACGGCGCCTCACGTCGGTGGTCGTCACCGTCCTGGCGATCGGCATGATCCTGCTCACCTTCAGGCCCTTCCGCCTGTTCGGGGTGTCGGTGCTGGGCTCGGCCGGCGTGGTCGGCGCGCTGATCGGGCTCTCCGCCCGAACCGCCCTGGCCAACGCGTTCGCCGGCATCCAGGTCGCCTTCACCGACGCGCTGCACATCGGCGACGCGCTGGTGATCGACGGCGAGTGGGGCCGCGTCGAGGAGGTGAAGCTCACCCACGTCGTCGTCCGGCTCTGGGACGACCGGATGCTGATCCTGCCCACCACCTACTTCACCGAACGGCCGTTCCAGAACTGGACCAAGCACGAGGGACGGGTGGTCTTGCCGGGTCCACCTGCACGTGGACCACACCGCCGACCTCGAAGACCTTCGCGTCGAGGCCCGACGGCTGGTCGAGGCGTCACCGCTCTGGGACCGCGGACAATTGGGTGCTGCAGATGGTCGACGCGACCCCGCACAGCGTGGTCATCGAGATCCAGGCGTCCGCCGCCGACGGCCCGAGCGCCTGGGACCTCCGCTGCGACGTGCGCGAGGGCGTGATGCGCTCCTGCGGGAGGAGCACCCGGAGTGGCTGCCCCGCACCCGCAACGACTACAAGCCCTGACCTGCTCCCATCCGCGGAGCGGCAACGACACCGGGAGGGCCCACCATCCCTGCCCACGTACCGAACCCTGCCCCCATGACCGCCGATCCGCGCTACAGCGTCATCCGGACCGAAGTGATCAGGTGCCAACTCGCGATGCTCGCCGCCGTCGACACCGTGGCGGCCACCAGAAATACCCACATCGAGACCGACGGTCGACGGAGCCGTAACGCAGCGAGCACGACCGCTGCCGAAAGAAGAAGTTGCACTGCCGCCGCGCCAAGCCGGCCCAAGATGAAGGAATCCACGGGCCCGAGCCAGATGAAGACGACGTGGAAAATGACATAACCAGCCTCCCCGGCGAGCAGCCCGAACGCGACGCCGAGAGCAATGCCGGCGTCACGGACCGTGCCCACCCTCACGACGTGCGCGAGGCAGCCGAGCACCAATCCGCCGAACAACGCGCCGGCCAGCCAGAAGGCCGACGCACGCATGACGGAGTGGAGCCCGTCGGGCGACAGCGCTGGCCCTGAACCGCTGAGCCACTCCCGAGTCAGCGAGGCAACGAGACCGTAATAGACCAGGGTCGCCAGGACGAGTGTGCCGACCCCGGCGAGGAGAGTGGACCTGAAGGTCGGGGCGCAGTAGCTCACGGCGAGCGCCACCACGCCCCAGGCGAATCCCGAACTGAAGGCTGGCACGAGGAACCTGCCCACGGCTTCCGGCACGAGGTCGGCAGTGAACGCCGCCACCCCCAGGGCGACTCCCGCAAGAAGCGAGGGAAGCACCCCACGCCACACCGATCGTCCGCCGAGGGCCTTCAACTCCGTCATCCGGAAAGCGCCGGACAGTTGAGCTTCACGATGCCGCCTCTACCGGTCGTCCGCCGGCATCGGCCAGACGTCCCGCGCGTCGTTGAATGCCCGTCCCGGTGGTGGCTCGACCGTCAGTGACCTCAACCGGTGGGGTAAAGATGTAACCGCACGTCTCCCGGACCACCACAACCAACCCGAGGTGTACCACAGCGACCACCGCCACCAGGCCCAGCACCACCAGCACCACCATGGCGAGCGCCGCTGTGTAAATCACCCGGGCATTCTCGCCCAGCGTGACCGGGCAGGCTGCAGTTGACGTACCCGGAGCAGCACGGCCACGCCGTGGTCCAGGCGCTGGACGACCTCGGTCGGTGGGGACGCCGGCATTGAGCCAGAGCGAGACCGCCGCGCGATGCAGGTCGTAGAGACCGCGTACGAGGAGTGAGGCGACCTGGGCTCCGGTGAGCGCCTTCTCTCGAGCCGACTTCCACCACCGGTCGGCCCCCGATCAGCATTCCTACTGGTCAAGGGGCCATTGTCGCGCCTGGTGGCGGATTCGAACCTCTGTAGCTTTCGCGACGGATTTACAGGGCGTCTGCGTTCTTGCTCCCGTCAGCCCTGGTGAGCTGCCGCTTCTCCGCTCTAGCCAGGTGCCGCTTGGCTAGCCGCCCACCATCTGCCCACGCCCACGCCTCCGGCAGGAACAGCCCATCGGGAGGCGCCTTACCAGACCAAACGCCGAACTCGGGCGGCACGTTGATGAGCGCCTTGTCAAGCCGCAACTGCCCCCCACTGAAGGTCGCGCCGCCGAAGAACACCCGCTCGCCACCGAACGTCGACCCCCCGAAGGACACCCGCCCGCCGCTGAACGTCGACCCCCCGAAGGACACCCGCCCGCCGCTGAACGTCGACCCCTCGAAGATCACCTCCCCGCCACCGAAAGTCGACCCCGCGAAGGACACTTCCCCACCACTGAACGTCGACCAGGCGAAGAACACCTCCCCGCCACCGAAAGTCGCCCCCTCGAAGGACACCAGCCCGCCGCTGAACGTCGAGCCCCCGAAGACCACCTCCCCGCCACCGAAAGTCGACCCCCTGAAGGACACCTCCCCACCACTGAACGTCGACCGGTTGAAGCGCACCCGCCCGGCACTGAACGTCGCCCCCTCGAAAGACACTCGCCCACCACTGAATGTCACGTTCGAGAAGTCGCCACCGTCGAAAACCGCGCCGGTGAAGTCGAAGTCAAGGCCGCGCCATGATGTCGGATCGCCCAGGATTAAACGTAGGTGCCTGCCGATGAGCCGGATAACGGTATGACGCACCTCCCGCTCCTCGCGAGCAGCCCGAGCCGTCTCCGCGTCCACGGTCGACGCTTGGCCTTCAGCCTGTTGCGTCGACGCTTCGCTCGGAGTCTCCGACGGCGGCGAGTAGGGCATGCGGAGGTAGGCGCAGAGGACATCGATGCAGGTTTGCCGACCCTCCCGCCAGTCATCTGCAAGGCCGGCCATGGCGTAGACACCGGCCAGTCGGACCGCCGCCTTGTCCGACCCGAGCTGCTCGGATGCCTTGGCGAAGCGTTCGTTAAACAGGCGGACGCCGTTACGATCGGTCTCAATCTTGGCCCGTTCGTCTGCCGCCTCAGCGAGAGCCTTGGTGACCTCGGCGCGTAGGTCAGCTGCGTGTGCCAGTTGGTGAGCGAACTCTGCCAGCGCGTTAGTGTGCTCCGCGACTCGCTGCCGACGGTATGCGACCACCAAGGCTGCGACGCCACCAACGCCCGCCACAACGGCAAAGACGAGCTTCAGGAGGTCGAAGAGCGTAGCTGCCGTGACGGTTGCATCCCGCTGGATGCCGGGCCAGCCGGCGTACCAGAGCGCTGCGGCGATCAAGGCACCGACCAGCGTCAACGCGGCTGCGACAGCCAGAGCTATTGACCGGCGGATGCCCCAGAGCCGCAGTGCTGGCACCGGGCTTTCATTGGTCGCGATCGGACCGACCGCGACGTGAACATCGGGCCGGGATGATGTTTGTGATGCGGGCAACTCCACCCCTCAACGTCTAGCGCATCTCGTCCACTCATCCACTCATCCGAGCGCGTCGCCGATCTTGTCGTTCATCGTGTCGTTCCCCCCGTCGATGCAGTTGGCGTAGACCCGGAGCAGGACGGCGACGCCGTGGCCCAGGCGCCGGGCCACCTCGGTCGGCGGGACGCCGGCATTCAGCCACAGCGAGGCCGCCGCGTGACGCAGGTCGTAGGGACGGCGTACGAGAGGCGAGGCCACCTGCGCCTCGGTGAGCGCCCTCTCCCGGGCGAGCTTCCACCACCGGTCATAGACCGACTCCGAGAGCGGCCCGCCGTGCAGGCCCCGGAAGAACCGGCCGTCCGGGCCGACGCCGTGATTCTCGACGTGCGCGCACAGCAGCTCGACGAGCCGAGGCGGGATCGGGACCGTACGCGTTTCCTGCCGAGCCCGGTGCTTGAGGCCGCGACGCTCGTGCGACCCGCCATCATCCGTCCAGTGCGACCCGGCACGCGGCGAAGTGCCCGCGAGCACCAGGCGGCCCCAGCGATATTCGATCTTCTCGTGATCGCAGGACGCCGAGGGCTTGACCGTCACCAGGTCGTCGAAGTCGGTCCCGCACTCCAGGCAGCGCCCGGGAAGGTCGCAGTCCTCCCGCCGCAGGTCCGCCGCTTCCGAGGGCCGCATCCCTGCGTAGTAGAGGCAGCCGAAGAACGCCGTGACCTTGTCGGCCCGTTTGCCGAGAGATCTCACCGCCTCCAGCAGCGTGGCGACCTGGGCCGGGTTCGCCACCACCCGACGGTCGATGGACTGCGCGACCTCTGGGGCCGTCCACTGCACCCGGTCGACGGGGTTGGAGTCGATCAGTTCCAGCTCCACCGCGTACCCGAGCGCGTTGTAGAAGGTGGCCCGCTTCCGTTGGACGGTGGAGGCAGCCGCGGGCTTGCCGTCGAGGCGTACGCACAGGCTGTCCAGGACCCGGCGGACCATCGCGGGCGAGTCCAGCTCGACGACCGGCAGCGACGCGGTTTCCAGCCAGGCGAGCGCCGCCGCATGCTCGGCCGGGATCTCCTCGGACCAGCGACGCGGGTTGAGCCCGTAGAGGTACAGCGCCTCACGGAGCAGCGCGTCATCCGGTCGGCCCCGCTTCGTCGGCCGGGTCAGGGTCACCGTGATCGAGGTCAGCGCCTCGACGATCGACCGGCGGGTCTTGGCCGCCGCCCGGGGCCACTTCATCTCGACGTACGCGCGGCTGTGCGCGTACCAGGTGGTGGGGTTCTTGGTTCTCGCCTCGGACACCGGGCGACCGGTGGCCGGGTCGAAGGGCTCCCCCGCGTTCGACGCCTGGACCAGCTCGGCGCGGAACGAGTGCGCCAGCGCCTTGGTACGGAACATCTCCTCGAAGCGCCGGCCGCTCACCGCCCAGCGGACCCGCCACGGCCGGGCCTTCCGGTCAGCACGCTTGCCGATCTCCCAGATCTGGACCTCATAGCTCTTCATGCCGCGTCCTGCTCCAGCTCACCGAGCCACTGCCCGAGCGCCGACCGGCGGACCCGCAGTTGCCCGTTCGGGAGCTTGATAACCCGGGGCCCCTTGCCGGTCTGCCGCCAGTAGAACCAGGTCGAGCGCGGTACGCGCAGCTCGGCGAGGACTTCCGGCACAGTCAACAACTCCTCCTTCATCGCGGTTCCTCCCCGTCGTGCTGTGCCTGGTGCTGAGTTGCCGAAAGATCTGGCGCCCCCTGCTCGGCCCGGTCCTTGGCGGCGAGCAGTTCGGCCCGCCAGCGGGCGCGTTCGCTGATGGAGCGCATGAGCCGGTGGGTCAGCGGTCCCACGTCGGGGTCGTCGGGCCGGGCGAGTTCCCAGGCGTGCCGGACCCGCTCGGCGGTGTCGGCCTGATCGTCGATGGGCTGGGCCGCGTCGCCGGCCGTGCCGTCGGTGGTGACGCCAAGCAGCGCCCGGACCCAGGCCCGCGCGTCGTGCTTGTGGTCGGCGAGGGTCTTGCCGGACCAGTCGCGGGAGATGAGGATGCGCCGGCCGCCGATGCCGAGGGTGTCCCGCTGGTGAACCTTGCCCTTGCTGTTTGAGCACGTCGACCGAGCGGGGCAGCGCCATGCGGGCCGCCCGCGACCCCGGGCGAGGAGCAGCCGGGGTCGGGGCGGCGGGGGCGAGGCCGGGCAGGGTCGGAGCGGTCATCGGATGACTCCCACCACCTGGGGCCGCTGGGGCTGGACGACGCCGAGCGGAGGCAGCACCACCGCCGGAGTCGGGCGGACGGCCGGGACCGTGACGACGGGCTCAGGGGCCGGCTGCGGTTCAGGCTCGACGGGTTCAGGCTCGACGGGTTCCGGCTCGTCGAGGGCCGGGGCGGGCTCGGGCTGGTCGGGCTCGACCGTCGAGGCGGTGACAGGGGCGCTGGACAGGACGACCTTGACCAGGGCGAGGAAGGCCAGCGACGGCACCGCGGCGACGATCCAGCCCCACACGGACGGCTCGGCCTCGGCGACCTGGGCGGCGAGGGACAGCAGGGCGAAGGCGACCAGGAGCACGCCGACCAGGCCGACGGGGCGACCGGCGCGGCGGCGGGCGCGGATCTCCAGGCCGAGGTAGATGGCCATCAGCTCGACGGCTACGGCGTTGGCCCAGCCGATCCAGTCGGGCTGGCCGTGGGCCACGGTCAGGTCGTGGACGTGGGTGAAGGCGGCGGCGCCGGCCATGGTGCCGATGGCGAGCAGGATCAGCAGCCGTACGACGCTTTCGAGTCGGTGGCGGGTCATCGGCGGCCCCCGGTGCGGACGGTCAGCGTGATGTGGATGCGCTGGCCGTCGAGGTCCTGGCGGCGGTTGACGAAGTGCGCCAGGCCGCGCAGGGCGGCGGCGAGCCGGTCCGGGGTGTCGTTCAGCTCGATGTGTAGCGGCTTGACACGGCCGGTGCCGAGGAAGAAGCGCTTGAGGGACATCGGGTTACCTCCGGGCCGGGGTGACACGGGTACGGATGTGGTCGGGCGGCTCGCCGAGGGAGGCCACCGCTTCGGAGAGGCAGCGCCACAGCGCCCACGCCTCGTCGGGCGTCAGGTACATGCGGCGCCGGCCGCCGCTGACGGCGAGATAGACCGGGTACGGGTCGGGCCGGTCGGGGTCGACGCGAACGGACACGGCCGTGCCGGTGGCGCCGTCAGTGCCGGGAGCGCGGAGCCGGTAGAAGGCGCGGCTGCCGGTCGGGGCGGTCACCGCGGCTCACCCCCGTCGCGGTCGGGGTCGAGGAAGTTCAGCAGCGAGTCGGGCAGCAACGGCCCCTTGCGCGGGCGAGGCAGCGGCGGCCGGGCCGGCTCGGCGGCGGTCTCGCGGCCGACCTGGGCGAGGATGTCCGCCGCGTCGACGGGGGCCGGGTACTCGGCGGCGAGCTGGCGGATGTGGTCGTCGGTGACGTACGAGAAGCGGACCCGCGCGGGCTCCGGGGTGCCGTCGAGGATGACGTACCCGACGCCCTTGGCCCACCGGGGCATCTGGTCAGCCAGCGCGCCCCGGTTGCGGGCACCGTCGCCGAGCACCAGGTCGACCTGTGACGCCTCGGTCAGGCCGAGGGCGATGCGGGTCGGGAACAGGTCCCGGAACGGCAGCACCTCCTTGCGCGGGTCCTGCAACGCGGCCACCACCAGGACGCCGACGCCGGCCCCCTGCGACAGCAGCAGCCCCAGCGAACCCGCGATGCGCTTACGCAGCTCGACGTCCTGGAGGTACGCCGTCAGCGCCGCCATCTCGTCAACGACGACCACCACCAGGGGGTCGGCCTCGGTCGGGGTGTGCACCCGCACCGCGCCGGCCAGCCGGGTCTGCCGCTCCCGCATGACCGCCACGGCCTCGTCGAGCAGGTCCGCCATGGCCTCGAACGACTTGCAGGCGAACCGGGCGAACAGCGGCCGGCCCATGGCGAACTCCATGCCGCCCTTGGGGTCGATCACCCACAGCCGCACCAGCCCGGAGGCGATGCCCCCGCCGAGCGCCCGCACCAGCGACCACAGCACCGAGCCCTTGCCGGACCGGGTGGCACCGCCGATCAGGACGTGGGTGGCGAGCAGGTGCAGGCGCCAGTGCCGCAGATCCTCACGCCGGGCCAGCGGAAGCGCGGTGAAGTCCGGCACCAACGGCACGTCGAACGGCTCGACGACCGTGCGCAGGGCGTCGGTGCGGACGATCACCAGGTACACCACCGACGGCCGGTCCCGGAACCGCAGCCGGTCGACCGCCCCGAGGACGAGCGCCCAGTACCCGGAGCGGGCCGGCGGGGCGTCGGGCCGCTCGGTGTAGACGCGGGCGTGCCGCCGGCCGAACGCGTACGCGAGGTTCGCCGTGACCCGCTGGAACTCCTCCGGCGTCTGCCCGCGCACCATGCGGATCGTCAGCACGTCGAGGGCCTGATCCGAACGCACCCGCAGCAGCTGCGGCAGAACCGGCCGATGGTCGTACGTCCTGGACAGCCCGCACAGCGTCATGGCCTCCCGCCAGGCCCGCCGGTAGACGAACACCTGACGGAACCGACCGAGGATCGGACCGGCGCACCACTTCCACCAGGACGTCTCGTGCCGCCACCGCCACAGCGCCGACACCGCAGCCGCCAGCACGAACGGCACCACCAGACCGGCCCGGCCGAACTCCCGGTACAGGGCCACCGCGGCGACGACCAGGGCGACGGTGACCGGGTGACGCAGGCACCACCACAGGCCCCGCCACAGCCACCGCAGCATCAGGCCCAGCGCGATCAACCAGAACGGCAGTTCCAGTCGGCGAGGCCGGATCACTATCAGGTCTCCGGCCGTGGTCATCACGACTTCACCACGCGGCCGGCGGATCATCGCGCACCCCGCACAGCCGCCATCAGCACCGGCCCGAGGGCAGGCTTACGCTTGGACACGTCACTACCTCTCTCGTCAGAGCAGGGGAAAGAGACAGACGGCGGGGCTGCCGTCCGCCAAGACCTGACAGCCCCGCCCCCACCAGATGCGGCTACGCCGCCGCCTTCGACTTCACGCCGCCGGGGCGCGCATGCCGGTCGCCCGCAGCGAGTACGCCATCCGGCCGTTGTTCGACACGTACGGCGTGACCGTCATCCCGTCGAACTCCACCGCCTCGAACGGCGCACCCGTCGGCGGCACCGGCTGGTAGTCAGCCGAGATCTTCACCGTCGTCTCCCGCGACCGCTTCCCCAACTCCGGGTCCAGGTCCATCACCCGCACCTGCCACACCCGCTGGCCGGTCACCTTGTCCTTCGCCGGGCTCCGCCGGCCGGTCTTCTCGTCGTAGTCCTCCACCTCGCCCAGGGACTCGGGCACCAACGCGCACCCCGCCGGGAACACGTCCTCGAACCGCACGGCGAACCTCGCACCGCCCCGCAGAGCCATCGCTCAACCTCCAGCTTGTTGGCATGTCTGCCAAGTTGGCACTCCAAGATGGACACCACTTGGCAGACAAGTCAACAAGTTGGTTGAAGGACATCCGGGATTGAGCCGGAGATTGAGGGAGGGCGGCGATGCGGCGAGCGCAAGCACGTCAAGTTGCGAGGATTAGCAGCAAATCAATCGATAGGAGCAATTTACGAGGCATCCGCTCCATGGGAGTCGCGGAGCTGGAAGAGCTTCGGCGCCAAGCGAAGGATCTAACGCGGCAGCTTGCGATAGCCGAGCAGGAAGCGGCAGAGGTGGCCGCGAAAGACACACACGAGGTAGTGCGGCCTCGGCGGTCAGCTCCTGCGGCGCCAGATTCGGGCCACGGCCATCACCCATACCAGCAATTCATCAACGAGTTAGCGACTCAGGGGCACTAGTCTCAACGCCGCTCGGTTAAGGCGTTGTGGCGGCTGTCGAGGGGTGTGTCGCTCAGGCAAACAGAAGCGGAGTTCCGGTATTGAGGTGAGTCACTCCAAGAAACCCTCGAGACCAGGAACTCCGCTTTGG